>JAIRYX010000427.1 GCA_031267635.1 Planctomycetaceae bacterium | reverse complement strand
GCGTAAATCGCCTAATCCTATTTGAAAACCATACCGGAAATAATAAAAAATAAACAAAAAAAATGCAATACCAAAGTATCTAAACAATAATTTCCCCGACTATGCTACGCAATCGATATATATTGCCAAAACTTGTGTTAATACTTTTGTTTAGAAGTTCCCATAAGATATCCTGCGTCATTAACATCTTTGCGAGAAAATAAAAATCACACGTCAATAGTTTTTATTTTAATTTTAGTGTATTTTTGTCGATGTCCGACTTTTTTCTTGGAATTTTTCCGGCGACGAAACCAACGAATTGTCAGCTTTTCTCCCAGAGCGGTACCGACTACCAAAGCCGTAACTTTTGCTCCTTGAATATACGGTTGACCGATTTTTGTGCCATTATCACCACCGATAAGCAGTACAGATTCAAAAGCGATTTCTGTGTTCGGTTTCCACCCTTCATTGAAGTCGACTAGAATTTCTTGACTTTCTTGGACTTTGAACTGACGACCGCCATCTTCAAAAATTGCATACATTTTTTATCTCTTTCAAAAGTTGGTAATAGTAACGCTATTGAGTTCAGCACCAAACACTTACAACAACACACAGTATTCGTTTTTACTCTCACTGAACCGAAAGGGCATGGGTACCGAAAATTCAGTTTTACGACCCACAACCGCTTCAACTTTTAGCATAATTTATTCAAGAAACCTTTACAAGTCTATTTTTTAACCATAGGAAACATCAATGTTACAGAGAAATTATAGTGAAATTTCCACACAAACCTCTATCAAGCAATTTGTTGTAAAATTTTTTACAAACCTGTGTTCGCTATAGTTATACGTCCTACGGTAAGAAATTGTCATTTATTCGTTGCTAATATTATTACAAACGCAATAAAAGTGCAATTTCTCGCCGTGAGAAGCATAGTTTTAAAAGCCCCTAAAATTTCCCGCGAACGGAAAACCAAATATCTATTATCTCTCTTTTGGCTTTCCTTTCAAGGAGTCCTCCCACGAAAACGGAGCCGGTTGTCCCAAATGATCAAAACATTCCACTTCAAGGTGTTCGGGCCAAATGTCCGGCAAACCTTTGATTGTGATTTGAATTTTTCCATTAGATTCAATTGTTGCTAACTCATTGCGTTTTTTATTGTTAAGGTGTTCGGCAACTTCTTCAACAACAGTAATTTTTATATTTTTAATA
Source organism: Planctomycetaceae bacterium (assembly GCA_031267635.1). Taxonomy (GTDB): domain Bacteria; phylum Planctomycetota; class Planctomycetia; order Pirellulales; family Thermoguttaceae; genus WRMR01. The sequence continues at coordinate 2,798 of JAIRYX010000427.1, read as the reverse complement.
TCGTCGTGGCTTGCGGCAAGAATAAGAATACGAAAGACTTCCAACCCCATGCTTTCTACCGATTTGACAACTCCGCTACCGTGACAACAAGGACATTCGATATAAACGCTTCGTTTTAAACTGGGACGAACACGCTGTCGCGTCATTTCGATAAGTCCAAACGGGCTTGTCCGCAAAATTTTTGTCCGTGCGCGGTCACGTTTCACAGCGCTTCGCAATTCCCGCTCGACCGCCCGCCGATGGCCTTCCCGACGCATATCAATAAAGTCATTGACAATCACTCCGCCTAAATCCCGCAACCGTAACTGCCGCGCGATTTCTTTTGCCGCCATCATGTTAATTTGAAACGCAGTTTCTTCCGCATTATCGTCCGCGCGATAATTACCGCTATTAACATCAATTGCGACAAGAGCTTCCGTTTGGTCAATGACAATGGAACCGCCTTTGGCAAGATAGACTCGCCGTTTGTTGATGTGCGAAATTTCTTTATCCAAACCATGTTTGAAAAAAATCGGCTCTTTGTCGTCATACAAGCTGATACGATCCACATAACGCGGCATCATTACTTGCATAAATTCTTTCGCCCGCTCAAATGCAGCGGGTTCATCAACCACAATCGAATCAATTTCACCGGTGAAAATGTCGCGAATTGTACGAATAATCATGTCGCTCTCTTCGTAAATATCGATAGGAGCAGGCATTTTTTTGATTCGATTGACGATCACCGACCAAAGCCGCAACAAATACGCCAAATCTCGCGCGAGTTCTTTCCGTGTCCGTTCTGCGCCTGCCGTGCGGACAATAAACCCAAGTCCTTTTGGCGGCTTGAGTTCGTTCATAATATCCCGCAGTTTTCGACGCACATCGTCGTCTTCGATTTTCCGCGAAACTCCGACTCTTCCCAACGACGGCATTAAAACAAGATAACGCCCAGGAATACTAATATAAGTAGATAGCGTCGGTCCTTTTGTGCCGAGTCCTTCCTTGATCACCTGAACAAGAACCTCATCGCCACGTCGGAAAATATCTTGAATCGGCGGCTTGATTCGCGGACGACCGTAGCCCATATCATCAAATTGATAGTGATTGTGTCCTTTGTGTGAGTCTTGAGGTTGCGGCTTGAGATGTTCCGTAAAACCTGCTTGCTGAAAATAATGCGGCTCGACGTCGCTGATGTGCAAAAAACCGTTCCGCCCAACACCGAAATCCACAAATGCCGCTTGGATGCTCGGCTCGATATTGACAACAATGCCTTTATAGATGTTGCCGACATAGTTTTCGTGACTGGTTCGCTCGACATAAAGTTCTTCGAGACAACCATTTTCGACAACAGCAATTCGACACTCTTCCTGCTGTCGTACATTGATTAACATTTCTTGTGTCATGGGAAATAAGCCCTGTGTTCCTAACGGCAAGGGCGAGTTTTTGATGTTTCAGTCGGTTTTATTGTTTTTTGCACAAAAATTTGTTATAAATTGCCGTTTTGCTCTTCACAAAGCAAAACGTGTGTGCGTACTGGAAAAATTGTGCGAAAAAGCTGATCTTTCAATCTCAACACTTCCAACACTTCCCGAAAACCAGCATCCGCTCCGCGAGTTACAGTCAATTTCATTCGTAATGTTTGATCGTCGATAATCGCAAGTTCTTCGACCACCGACCGTGCATCCACAGATATTCCGTTATGTTTCACAACCGTGAAAGACGTTTGCGAAAGAAACTCTTGGATTTTCTGCTCTGTTTGTTTGACAGTATTTTCGGGGAGTGCCATTTCATAAACAGATGCAAATAAAACAGCTCTTTTTCGTCTCACAATAACTTCCTTTGCGAAAAGAAATTGTAATCCGTTACAAGCCGCCTGATTAAGTCTTTTGATAATTTCTTGTACTGTAAGTGATTCGGTCAAATCTAACTCAAACACTTCATTGTTTCCGGCGACTCCCAGTGCGAGGGCAGACGGAAAACTCATGCGCATTTTTGGATGAAAACCTTCACTCATAGCAATTGGTAATTGCGTCCTGCGGAGCAATCGCTCAACAGAACGTAGCAAATCTCGATGACCTATGTACCTTAAATTGCCTGTTTTACTGAAACGTATTTGTACTCGATGTCGAACCACAGTTCGATCATGTCTGACACTGCCGAAGTGTCAGACCCTTTCTTTTCTTCATTTATGATAAAATCTTTTCAGAAAAAGTGTTTTTTGTCGGAGGAAAAAATTACCGGACAAACAAATTTTCTCCAAAAAGAGTGACTGACGAAATAATTTGAAAATTGCGCGATAAAATCATAGTGAAAAGTTTTCGTCAAAATATTTTTCTGAAGTCCTTGAATTTTCTTATGTTACGATATTTTTATCTTTGTGTTTTTTGAAATCTTTCTTCAGAAAAACGAAAAACTCCACTAAATATTAATTCATTAGAGCAAAAATCTATCATATCGTCAAGCGGTTTTTCAAGTTTTTTTTATCGCACTCAAAATTTGAATTTTTCTGGTTATTTCATATTTTGGAGAGAATTGATTCATATAAGTGCTTACAACGGAAGTTCTTTTTTATACAGATTTATACGGACAAAAATCTACGCTCTACTCCTTGCACTTGAAATTTCTGTTTTCACTGATGTTGTTAGTATCCGTGCATAAATAATCTATCAAAAACGACCTTGCCCATTCCCAGCAAACATGATATAATTCTTACATGCAAAACGATATTGTAAGCAACATTCGGGATAAATACAATAGTATTTCCGTTTTTTTTAACGAACGTCAAAAACGTCTTTGGGCGGCATCCGAATCCAAAT
>JAIRYX010000424.1 GCA_031267635.1 Planctomycetaceae bacterium | reverse complement strand
AAAAAATGCAATACCAAAATATCTAAACAATAATTTCCCCGACTATACTACGCAATCGATATATATTGCCAAAACTTGTGTTAATACTTTTGCTTCTAAAAACCCCACTTTCAACAAATGCGACCATTGAAAAATAAGGATTTGCTGATACTAGGAAGAGGTTTTTCGAAGTTCCCTGTAGGTACCAGTTGCCGTGCGGATTTATTTGGCTTGGGCAACTGAATAGTTACAGTATTGTATAAATCAAACCCTCCCCAAAATGTGCAATAAGCAGGATTTTTTGAGAAATGGAAAAAGAGCACTCCGCTATGATTTTTTGAAAAAACTGTTATAATTAAAAATGTTTATTTTATCGGCTTCGTTTTTTTATTAACACTCTTGCCAAATAGAATAGCTATGCTCAAATATCTGTCCGACCTTGAAATTGCTCGGAGTGCCGTATTGCAGCCGATTGAGAAAATCGCGGCAAAATTGGGAGTGGATAACGATTTGATTGATTCTTACGGTCGATACAAAGCGAAAATTTCTTTGTCCGCCGCTGATTCCATTGAAAAGTCGTCTTACGGCAAATTAATTTTAGTGACAGCAATTACGCCAACGCCTGCCGGAGAGGGGAAGACGACCACCAGTATCGGATTGGCAGACGCTTTAAATCGTATCGGGAAGAAAACAACCGTTTGTCTGCGCGAGCCGTCGCTGGGACCGTGTTTCGGAATCAAAGGCGGTGCGGCGGGTGGCGGTTACGCACAGGTCGTTCCGATGGAAGAGATCAACCTGCATTTCACTGGCGACTTTCATGCGATTACCTCGGCGCACGATCTTCTTGCGGCGGTTCTCGATAATCATTTGCATCATGGCAACTCGCTTGGTATTGATCCGCGACGTATCGTTTGGGGACGTGTGCTTGATTTGAACGACCGCGCGTTGCGTCATGTTGTTGTCGGATTGGGCGGAACGGCAAATTCCGTGCCACATGAATCATCATTTGATATTACGGTCGCGTCGGAAGTTATGGCGATTTTCTGTTTGAGTGAATCCATTTTCGATCTCAAAGAAAAATTGGGACAAATCATTGTTGCTTATGCTTATGACGGAAAACCGGTTACGGCTACTGATTTGAAATGTCACGGAGCGATGACGGCTCTGCTGAAAGACGCGATTCGTCCGAATCTTGTGCAAACGCTGGAAGGAAATCCGGCGATTGTTCACGGCGGACCGTTTGCTAATATCGCGCACGGCTGTAACTCTGTCACCGCGACGAAAACGGCGTTAAAATTATCTGAATATACAGTGACGGAAGCCGGTTTCGGTGCAGACCTCGGCGCGGAAAAATTTCTCGATATTAAATGCCGAAAAACGGGGCTTTCGCCTAACGCAGTGGTGATTGTGGCGACTGTCCGTGCGTTGAAATATCACGGCGGAATTGAACTTGCCGATCTGAAAACGCCGAACGCAGCGGCAGTGAAAGCGGGATTTGCGAATCTCGGCAAACATATTGAAAATATGCGTCAATTCGGGCTTCCTGTTGTAGTGGCGATTAACGTTTTTCCAACCGATACTGACGAAGAAACTCGTACGATTGAGCGGCTTTGCCAACAATACGGGGTTCGCGTTGCTCTTGCCGAACATTGGGCAAAAGGCGGTGCGGGTGCGGAAAATCTCGCAAAAGTGGTGGTGGAAACGGTCGAAACGGAACAAGCAAATTTCAAGACGATTTACAGCGACGATTTGCCGCTTCTGCAAAAAATTGAAACGGTCGCTCAAAAAATCTACGGAGCCGACGGCGTTGTCGCGGATAAAAAAACGCTGACTAAACTCAAACAATTCGAGACGCTAGGATTCGGGCATTTCCCGATTTGCATTGCGAAAACGCAGTATTCGTTTTCCGCCGATCCCGGACTTCGCGGGCGACCATCGGGCTTCAATGTTCCGGTGCGCGACGTGAAGATTTCTGCGGGCGCCGGATTTGTTGTCGCTCTCACTGGAGAAGTCATGACAATGCCCGGACTTCCCAAATCGCCCGCAGCGGAGCATATCGACATCAACGAACACGGCGAAATTGTTGGTTTGTTTTGATTCTTGCCTGCAAAGTACGTTCCTCACGCTTAAAAATTCGACTTTTAAGACAATGCTGATCGTCCGTCACGTCCCCAAAGTCTCTTTTGTCCCTAACGTCCCTTTTTTAATGAAAACCGAATTTCAAAGTGTGAAGAGTAGAGTCATTTTTTTACTTTTCCAATTTGAAATCAAATACCGTTGCGGTTGGGCTAACCTCCGCTGCGAGTGTTGATTCCGTATTGTACCGCTTCGGAATATACATGATTGTTGTCATTCCGGTTGACGGATTAAGTTTCAATTCGGCTTCGGAAACTGCGCCGTCTTTGGGTTTCTCTAAACGTGTTGCGTAAATGCGGACAAGCATGTTGCCTGTTGTTGCCGCTGGAATCGAAATTGTGTATTTGCCGTCAATAATCTTTTCTTTGAACTCCGTTTGGGGATTATCCTTATTATCCTTTGAGACAAACACGATTCCGCCGTCATTTAACGGCGAACCGTCAAATGAGACATTGCCCGATAGCGTCAATCGTTTCTCTCCGCAACCGGAAAAAGCAAGAAACGACGCTAACAAAATCATAGATAAAAATCTGCACATAATCAAACATTTGGTTAAGTTAGTAAGTTGTTAGTTAGGACAGCCGCATTCGCGACTGAATCATAAAATAAATAATTAGCGGCCATCACCGCTAATATGTTAAAATTTTCTGCTTATTTCGGATTTGGGGAGTTGTTTGAATGGGATCAATAAGTTTTTACTCCGTAGGAGTTATCCTCAATGCCGTACAAGGAAAACTCTTACAGAGTTTTTTATTCTTGCTGTTCGTTCCCCCAGTTTCACTGGAGGTTATTCAAAGGGGAATGCCTACGGCGTAAACTCCTCCGCAAGAAAAATCCAGCGTTTTCGTCGGCATTCTCCCTCTCCCAAAAGTAAAATAATCAGATATTTTTCTTTTACGGTAACGTTACCGATTGACCGTCATTTGAAGCCGACGCCGCAAGCCAAATGGCTCGTTGAATTGTATCACTGACAAACTGCACCGAACCGTCGCCGAGTGCAACGTTGACTCCGCCAGTGTGAAAACTCCGCGCCGTCATCGCTTGCTCATAATGTTGGCTCACACCATTGGGGGCGTCAGCTTTTCCACCGCGACCAACCTTTCCTGTCCAACCCGTTCCTGCGGCATAAATATGGTCATAGATACCGTCCCCCACATTTTTATCTGTATTGGGAGTTGCCAAACCGGTAAAACCGAAGCCGTCATTCCCGTTACCGTCCGCATAGGACGTGTAAGTACCGTTCGATTCAAGCGGCGGCGTCACTTCGGCAAAGAAAAGAGTATTACTCAATCCGTCAGTAATTCTTCCAAATTGTTCGCCATTACCGCCCCAATCGAAAGGCGCACCTCTATAGGTGATACCATCGACAGTGATTGACGTGTCGTTGTAGCGGTTCGGCCCTGCGTTTGCCAGATAACAGAGATACCACCGGTTGTAACCCGTGAGTACAGATGTATAGTTCAAAAAAGTTCCGCCATGCGTTGGACATTGAAAGGCGTTAATTTTTGTGTCATAAAGAGCGGCGCATTGGGCGTTTGCCGCACGAATTGGATTTACCCCTCTTGACCAAACAGTACCAGACGGATTAAATGCCGATAACAGCACATCGTACTGCGGTTGCAATTCCATAAAAGGGAAAAGCCGTTGTACCCACGACGGTGCATCCCGGTAAGTGCCAGCGTTGCTTGCGGTAATCGTTACCGGTGCACCGACTGGCGGCAAGGAAGTGTTTGTATCGTGGTAATTGTGTACCGCGAGCCCGAGTTGCTTGAGATTGTTCGAACACTGCATCCGCCGCGCCGCTTCGCGAGCAGCTTGAACCGCAGGTAAGAGCAGCGCGATCAAAATTCCAATGATCGCAATCACCACAAGAAGTTCGACCAGAGTAAACGCTCGACAAACAGAAGATTGTTTTCCAAACCGGGCAGAAATGCACGCAACAACACGGGCAAAAAAGAGTGGAATCGCACGTAAAATATGGCTTGTTAGCCATTTTACGTATCCCCCCCCCCCCGACATATTCTTACACAATTCAAGAAAATTAAACGCTTTGTTTAGCTTTTTCATCGCTGAAACTCCTTCACTTTAGTTTTTTTTTAAAATTGTTAGAGGGAACTTCTAAAAACCTCTTCCCAATATTCGTAAGCCCTTATTTTTCAATGGTCACATGTGTTGAAAATGAGGTTTTTAGAAGTTTCCTAGAGAAAAACCACCATTAATTTTTACCTAACAGTTAACTTAATTGATTATTATCATACACCAAGATTTAAAATCTTCAAAGGGAAATGTGGAATATTTTGAAATTTTCTTGAAAATTTTCAAAATATTTTTTAGCTTCCAAAAAGGACGGTGGAGACAAGAGAGATATGTTTGAAAAGAGAAACACTGTCTTCAAAACCGAAATTTCAAGTACGAGACGTAGATCATACGTAATTCAGCAAACTCAACTGAAATAATTGACCGGTAACTTTGAGACTTGCTTCATACGCGACTAACGAATTGCTGTAACTGATGATCGCTTCGGTTTCGTCAATGCCGAAGGCAATGCGTAACGATTCCTGTAATTGTACGTCTTCATTGGCAAGCTGTGTGGAAATCGTGTCGATACGCTGTTGGCGTACGCCAATTTCCGCACGGGAATAAGTGATGCGCTCGCCTGATTGTTCTAATAATTTTGTCGCACGCTCAATTTCGCGAACGTCGTTTTGTTCTATTGCCGATTGTAAACGAAGCAACGCCGTAAACAACGATTTTGCCTCAAGCGGATTCGGATCGTTTCCTTGCAGCGCCGCGTTTTCTCCTCCGTTTAAAACCGGCGGATTCTCCGTTGCTGTCAACGACACAATACCGGAACCGTCGCTGATTGAGCCATCGCCGTTCCAACCGTTTTGAAAGTCGAACATCATTCGCAATTCTTCCGACGCATTGTTTTTAAACAACGCAATGACGTCGTTAGCCGTCGTGATTCCTGCGTCAATTTCAACCGTTAATGTTTTTGACGCGGAATCCCATTGAAGACCGGTGCTGTTTGGATTGCCGTTTGTCACATTATCAATAAACGCGATTTTTACGTCGTTGGCGTATTCGCCGGCGCAATTTCCTGAAATGATTAAATTGCTGTTCGCGACGCCCGAATCGTAAACAACATTCGCTTTCGTGCCGGAATACGTTTGAATGCGGTATTCTTCTCCATAGTTGACAAGTCCCAACGCAATCGACGCCGTACTGAGCAACGTTCTTTCGACGCGAGTTTCGCTTTTGCCGATGCTTGTGTCGATGAGTTCGATTCCGTTTCCAAATTCGGCAACGCGCGCCGTGAGAAGACTTCCTTGGTTGTCAGGGTGATTGTTAATGATATTTAAAACGTCCTGAATCGTTTTCGCTCCATGAATATCGACTTCAAACGAAACACCGTCGTTCCGTGTTGCCACAAAATCAATTCCGCCGTTTGTTCCCGCCGACGTTTTTGTCGAACCTTCATAAACGACGCCTGTTCCAGTATTTGTACCGTTTGTTCCGTCAAGCGTCATCTCAAACAGATCGCGCGGTCCGGTTTGTTCATTGAACGCTTCGATCACTTCGCATGCGGTTGTTACGCCGGAATTGATTCCGATATTGATAACTTTCTCGTCTTGATTCCATGAAATCAACACTTTTCCTTCAGGATCGTTAGTCGGAATAAAATTGATTTTGTAATCGTTTGCCGCCGTTCCTTCTTCTTTCGCATTGATGATTAAACCGCTATTCGGAGACGCCGACGCATATTCTGCAAAAGCATTTGTTCCCGGTCCGTCGTAGTCTTCCACGCCGCGTCCGTAATCAAGTCCGCTTAGTAGCGTTCCACCGTAAAACGTGCGTATTCCAAGCTGTGACGCCGTCGCGCCGCCGTTTTCGCCGATTTCAAAATCCGCGCCGCTGATTCGCGTCCGCACATTGATCCCCGTTCCGCCGTTGTTAATCGTTGCCATCAAACCGACCGGCTCATCGTTCAATTCATTGAGCAAATCGCCAACCGTTGCCGATTCGGAAAAATCAATGATGTGCGTTTTGTTGTCGTTGACAATTTGCATTCCGGTTCTATCGAACGCTTCTCCCGAACCGTAAGCGGTTTTTCCAACGACAACCGGAGTTCCCGGCGCAAACGGCGTCATGCCGGAATCTGCGTTGTTCCCGGTTCGATCTGCCGTGTCAAACGACACGGTAAACGGCGGAATCGTTCCGCTTTCCGCCGCGCTGTTCATTGCGTCAGCGATTCCCTGAGCTGTTGTCAAATCAGGATGCGTATGAATCGTGATTCGTTTTGACGTTTCATCATACGTTGCGGTTTCGTTTCCCGGCACGACATTTGCGTTGGAAATAATGACAATTTCAATATCGTTCATGTCCCATATTTTGCCGTTTTGGTCAACGACCGTTTCGCCGTTTTGTGCGGCTTGCACAATCAGATCGTTATTTCCGCCCGCAAAATGTAGCCACGTTCTTGCTTTTGAACCACATAAATCGTCAAGTTTGGTCGTTTGCGTAACCGCCGGATTCAAATCGCGTCCTGTGAGAAAATTTCCCGCCGCAATTGGAGTTTTGGATTCGATACCAAGCGTTTTTGCCGTTTGACCGTTTCCAATATCTGTAATTGTGATTGAGCCGCCGACACTGGACGACAACCCGATTTGTAACGCATTGTCCGTCAAATCGACATTAAGAACCGCCCCGACCGGCGGATTTTTGGCAATTGCTTTCCTTACGTCATCGACAGTCGCGCAATGACTCAAATCAATGTCGGACGACGTAACCTTACCGTTGAGTTCGTAAGAAATCCGAATTTTGCCGAGCGTAATTCCTTGTCCGCCGTTGAGCGATGAAAGCAACGTTTCCGATTGCAGCGACGGATTCAAATCGACCGTACTCGATACCGCGTCTGAAACCGCGCCGAACACCGTAACGCCGTCGTTATTGCTTTGCGTTAAAATATTGAGATCGCCCCAAGTGTTCAATTCGGTTTCGTTTCCCATGTATTTGATGGTATAAGAATCGGTCTGCCAGACAAACGGCTGCGTTGTCGTGGACGATCCAGAAAAAAGGTAACGATCCAAATATTGCGTATTGGCAAACCCAAACACCGCTTGAGCAATTTGTTTCACTTCGTCGGCAAGAGCGGCACGTGTTGTTGCGCTGGTTGTTGTTTGAACGGCGGTAAGAGCGTTTTCTTTTGCGTTGGTCACTTGTTCGCCGACTTGCGACAGTGACGAATCCGACGCGGACAAAAAAGATTGCGTTGTCGTCAGATTCACGACTGACTGGGCTTTTCGTTCCAGCAACATTTGTATATTGATTGCCCGCGACGCCTGATAAGGCGATTCGCTACCCAATTGAAACTGCTGCTGCGTCATAATCTGTAATTCGAGCTTGCTCAAATTACTCATCTGCGACTGCATACTCAACAATCCGCTATACGCAATCTGCGACTGACTAACGCGGCTGTAACCTAATGGAATGATACCGTTCATGAAAGCGAAAAGTTTTTTTCGTTAAATGCAATAAATGACAATACAGTACATTTATCGGTAAAAATTCACATTAGTATTTAGAAAAAATAACAGATTTTTCGAACAAGGGAGATGGGTAATATACACAAGTTTAGTGTTATACTGCTGCCTACTACAAAGTCACACAATTTCACTTGACATTTTTCAACATAAAATACCTATAAATTGGACATTTTTCATATCAAGAGAAATTGAGGAAATTTGTATTACACTCTTGCTCGCAAAGTTCCCTGAGTCCCATGTGTCTCTAAAACTGTAGCAATTCATTCGCTCATACCCAAAAAAATCCGCACTGAATAGTTATTTAGTGCGGATTTCTTGGGTTTGAGCGAATGAATTGTTACGTTTATTTTTCTTCAAGCCATTGAGCGATTTTTTCTGAATCCGGTTTTTCTTTCGGCGGAATCATCTCAACAAATTTTCCCTGCTCATCAATCAAAAATTTCTGAAAATTCCACTCGACAGGTGCATCTTTTACGCCATTGATTTCTTTTCGTGTCAACCATTGATAAACAGGGTGAATTTCATCACCTTTGACTGTTATTTTTGCCATCATCGGAAAAGTAACACCATAGTTTTGTGTGCAAAAAGATTTGATTTCTTCATTTGTTCCCGGTTCTTGTTTTCCGAAATCGTTGGCAGGGAAACCGATAATAATAAACTTTTTTTTGTTCAAATCATCGCCATCGCCGGAATATTTTTTATACAACGCCTGCAGTTCTTTGTATTGCGGCGTTAAACCACATTTAGACGCTACGTTGACAATCAAGACTTTCTTGCCTTTGAGTTGCTCAAAAGCAAAATCCTTACCATTGATGTCTTTGGCAATCAATTGATAAAAAGCATTTTCTTTTTTCTCGTTTTTTTCTTGAGCGAACACAATTCCTAATGGCAGTAAGCCAAGAAAAAGACCAATAACAAGTTTTTTCATACCAATCTCCAATACATTGATCATTGTTTTTAGTGTGGGGCATGAAATCGAAACAATTGATTCATGCTATTAATTCGATAGTTTATCATAATTTTTATTTTCAATCAAGAGAGGAAATGCCACCTTTTCAAACAATGATAGTTAGTCGCCTCTAAAAAAGTCCCGTTGAAATTTCTGATTATTTCGTTTTTGGGGAACAATATTTGAAACCGCACTAGAAATATGATGTCAGTCGCCCAGCCAAATATACTAAAACTACTTTAAATTTATATTTTCTCACAAAGGCACGGAGGCACAAAGAATTTATTTTTTAGAATCCTTCGGCGTTCTTGGTGCGCTTTTGTGAGAGACAAATGTTAAAATGTGATGAGTATAAATCTGCACGAGGCAACTGAATAGTTGCAGTATTTTATAAATCAATCTCTCCCCTCAAATGTGAAATAAGCAGGTGTTTTTTCGTCTCTCTTGACAAAAATTGCAAGGTTTTGCATGAAGAGAAAAGTAACGAGAAACTACATTGCAAATTCTAACACACAATAATCAAGAAAGCCCAACAAGGACAAATCATTCCGTTCATTCCGCCATCATTAAAAAATGCGGCTGAATTACAACCGTTTAGCCAAGTTCAGCAGAAAGGAAGGAATATTATTGTACATTCATCGGATTGGGACGTTGAACCATTGGGGAAACGTTCTTTTCAAAACACCATATCGCGGGCGTCGGTTTCGCGGATTTTTTGGAGACGTTCCAGAACCAGCGTTTTAGTTTTTCCTTCCGGCAAACGTGCAAGTTCGGTTTCAAGCTGTTTTTCTCCGGCGGCTCGGGTTTCTAGCGACGCATAATCGACAAGATATTCTTCCAACGTCGTCAGCGCGTTCGGCGTACACATGTTTTGAATGAAACCGGGAATCGCGTATTCCATAAACACTTCGCCGGTGCGTCCAAGCCGGTAACACGACGTGCAAAAACTCGGAATGTAGCCATCCTCAAGAAGTTGGCGGATGATTTCGTCAAGCGTGCGCACGTCGCCAAGTTGAAATTGTTCTTTTTCCGGTATTTGCGTTTGAGAGTCGCCGATTTCGTCATAACCGCCAATTTCAATGCGTCCTCCCGCGTCCATCTGCGACACGCCAAATCCTAACACTTTACGGCGAATATCCGCCGTTTCTCTCGCGGTACAAATTAAACCGGTATAAGGAACGGAAAGCCGCAAAATCGCAATCAAACGCAGAAAATCATGGTCTGAAACTTTGTATTTCGACACGTTTTCTAGCTCTACTCCTTGCGCCGGCTGGATTCGCGGAAAACTAATCGTGTGCGGACCGACATGATAATGTTTCATCAGATGAATCGCGTGCGACACAAGTCCCATCACTTCAAATCGCCAGTCAAACAGCCCGAACAAAACGCCTAAGCCAACATCGTCGCAACCGCCTTCCATCGCACGAGCCAGACCATCAAGCCGCCAGAGATAATTTCCTTTACGGGTTTTAGGATTGTGCATTTCCGCGTAAGTTTGATGATGATACGTTTCCTGAAAAATCTGAAACGTGCCGATTCCCGCTTGTTTTAACGTGCGGTAACCGTCAACAGCCATTGGCGCGGCGTTGACATTGACGCGACGGATATTTGTGTGTTCTTTTTTAATCGAATAAACATGACGCACACAATCGGCGATAAATTCCGGCGAATATTGCATCGTTTCACCGAATACAAGAATCAGCCGCTTATGTCCTTTATCAAGCAGTTTGTTGATTTCTTTCGTGATTTCTTCTTTCGACAACGTCCGGCGGATTTGTTCGCGGTTCGATGACCGGAACGAGCAATAACGGCAATTATTCACGCAATAATTCCCGACATAAAGCGGCGCAAACAAGACAATACGATTGCCGTAAACATCTTTTTTCAGTTGGCGGGCGGTATTGAAAATTTGCTCAACTTGCTCCGGTTGATCGGCGGCAATCAGCGTCGCTGTTTCATCAAGCGACAAGGCTTCTTTATTACTTGCTTTGGCGAGGATTTCGCGGAAACGTCCTGCGTCAAACGGTTGGTTCAAATAGCTCCAGATAAGCGGTTCGTCAATAAAGTCACAACCGCTCACGCTCAATTTGGTCATTTCAGCCAACGCACTCATTAGTCTTACAATCTCCAATTTCACAGTTTTGATTGAAATGACAGGCGTAAACGCTTTGTCTGTCTTTCTTCTTTTTCAATTATACTCCTGTTAGCAACGGCACAAAGCGTCCCTTACCAAAATTTTCCCGTAGAAGCAATAATTACACTCATTTTTGTTCTGAAAATATTTTCGAGAAAGCGAAACAAATTTTCCTGCTTATTTCACATTTAGGAGGGATTTATACAATACTGTAACTATTCAGTTGCCCAAGCCAAATAAATCCGCACGGCAACTGGGTAACTACAGCCAATTTTACCAGAAAATATTATTATTGCCGCCCGTATTTATAAAATTCCCTTAGTAGTCCAAATGACACCAATAAGCGTCCTTCTTCCCTTAATTTTTCGTTCCATTGTTTTTGATAAAAATGCATGATCCAAAAAATAAGGGCATAAGGGTGCGTTTGGGGAATTTGTTGGTTACTAAGGGAATTTTATGAATAAAGGGCTGAAATGGTAAAGCTGTTTGGGTAACGATGCCGTTGCCCAGTGTGGATTTATTTGGCTTGGGCAAGTGACGCCATAGTTTTCTATTGCGTTTTCAAGTAATGTCCCCCAAAAACGAAGTAATCAAAAAAAATCTTTTATCCATTCTCCAATATCATACGTAATAAAAGTTACGAACTGTATATTACTAACGAAATATTCTTATTATAACATTTGAGCGCATTATTCACGTGTTGCATTTGGATTAACACATGAAAATGTCGAATCACAAAAATTCAAGAGAATCGGAAAAATCCGTGTTTCGTTGAATGATGGAAAGAACCCTGCGGTTTGATTCGATATAAAGATGTGATGTGATTGCGTTTTGCTTTTGCGAAAAAATATAATAATCGTAACGCCTTTGCCGTTGAAATGTTTTTTGTCGGTTGACTAAAAACGAGAGAAAAAACGTCGTCACAATAAGCAGGGAAGCAGAAGCATTTGATCAGCAGTGATGATGAAAACTGAAATTTCATTGTCAATGAATATCATCATGTTATGCACAAAATTCCGTAACCGATTGGCATAAATTATATCAATTTTATGGAAATTTTGAATGTGTTAATTTTGTGCATTACGTTGTAAAGAAATGTGCATTATGTTGTAAAGAAATTTGCGTAAAAGCCAACCTTTCCTCCCCCTGCTTGGGCTGCAAAATGAATTGTACGACTTATTATTTCCTGAAAGTTTTTCGGCAAATTGTATCAGGATTCTGTTTGATACAAATTGCCATATTAGCGACGGAATCGCTATCGGCACAAAGCGGAAATGTGCCGTTTACTTCCGTTTCGGGAACTGTCACCACTCCCGAAATTCGTTCTAACATCACCAATGTTCAACGAGAAAATTTAATCGAAAAAAACTCCGCACCTGTCTCATTTCAACCATCTCTTGAAGATTTCCGAGTCACACCGGCTCCCACTCCGGTAACGACGCCGTTTTTGACAAAAAATCCGCTTGCAAAAAATCACACCGAAACCACATTAACGTCTTCAACTTCAACAATCAACGAAAAAACAGACACAGAACCGCCGAAAATCTTGCGTCAGTTTTCCGGCAACGCCTCTTTTCCGCGACCGATTGTTCCGATTGGTTCTTATTATCAAGAACATGACAGTAACGCTGCAAATATCGCGCCGTCGTTGAACCCTAATTCAGCATTAGAAAACGCAACATCGGATTTGCATACGCCAATCATTTATAATGCTTCCTCAAACACGGCGTTCCAAGAAAAAATCAACGAAGTTTTGCAACAAGGCAAAATTTTAGAAACGGAAGAACGTTGGAATGAAGCTCTCGCGCTTTATGAAAATGCGATTCGGACATTCCATAAACCGTCGATTTTAATGGAACGTTTTCGTTTTGCGAGATTTCATCACGATTTGATTCGGCGCTATAGCGACGCGAGTTTCGATATGTTGTTACGGCAGTTGACTTACGAAGATTCGTTGACGTTGTACGACGAAGTGATTACAAAAATTCAAATGGCACACGTTGATCCGCCTTATTGGAACGAAATGTTTGAACATGGTTTGCGCGATTTTGAGGTTGCGTTGGCAACTCCGGTATTTGTTCAGCGAAACATTCCGAAAAATATTGACACGGCAAGGATGCACTCGTTAAGTCAAATGATTGTCAAAAAAGCGTTGACTTGGGATATTCAAAATGCGAGAATGTTGCGTTACGGCGTTGTAACAATTGCTAAAAGTTGCCAACAAGAAATCGGTATAAATCCGACGGTGGTGATTTTAGAATTTCTTTCCGGTATCACTAATGCGCTTGATCCTTATACAGAATTTATGACGCTCAATCAATACAACGATACGAATTGTATGATTAGCGGCAACTTTGTCGGGCTTGGCGTCGAATTGAAAGCCGACCGTGAATCGCTGTACATCAACCGTGTCATCCCTGGAAGTCCTGCGGAAAAAAGCGGTTTGAAAAGTTTTGAGCGAATATTATACGTGGACGGTAAAGCGACTGAGGGTTTACCGTTGGAAACAGCGTCGAATTTGTTACAAGGCGAAGCCGGAACCAGCACAATCTTGATTGTTCAAGCGTCCAATTCTCAGCCACGCGAGATTCGCATTTACCGCGAACATTTAAAAATTCCGAGTGTGGAAAACGTGCATATCCTGAACGAATACGCGAAAGAAATGAATATTGGTTATTTTAAATTGACCGGATTCCAACAAAACACGGTTCAGGAGATGGTTGTCGCGTTACAGCTTTTGCAACAACAAGGAATGCAATTTTTGATTATTGATTTGCGAGACAATGCCGGCGGTGTGTTCCGTGAATCAATCAATGCCGCAAATCTATTTTTGCGGGACGGAACGATTGTGCGGACGATCAGTCGAACCGCACCGGAGCCGGAAATGGTTTATTCCGTTACGCCAAAAAATTTCGTTTGGGATATGCCGCTTATCGTTCTTATCAATAAAAACAGCGCCAGTGCGTCGGAAATTTTCGCCGGCGCCATTCGAGACAACAAACGCGGCTTGATTATTGGTCAACCGAGTTTCGGAAAAGACACAGTTCAGGCGGTTGTTGCGCTTTACGGTAATAAATCAGAAATACCGATTGCCGGTTTGAAATTAAGCATTGAAACATTTTACTCGCCGAGCGGTGCGCCGTTTGGCGGAATCGGCGTACAGCCGGACATTTTCGTAGCGAACAATGCCGCACAACAAGGAATGAATGTGCAACCGGAAATCTTGGCTCTTAATTCAACACCAGACGGCACGGCTTATCAGGTGAAGCGAATCACAAACGACAGTCAACCGATTACGCCGCAAATTTCACAAACGACGGATGATTTAGTCTTAAACGAAGCGATCAAAGAAATCCGCCGACAACAACAAACGATCTTCTCACCGAAGAATCCCAGTTTGTCAACTCAACCACCCTCTGCCGTCAGTAGCCGTTATCAACCGTCGGTAAATTGAAAGAGTCAGAAAAATCTATTTCGCTCCGTAACGGTTAAAAAATGCACGTTCTGCAAAAGATTTTTTCGGACGGGGTGATTCTTGCGTTGCTGGAATGCCTATCGGCAAAAGAATCTCCACATGTAGATTATTTGGCACATTCAGCAACTTCGCAATTTTTTCCGCCGTTTGGTCTTTTTGAACATAACCTTGATACCATACAGTTGCGTATCCCAATGCGGAAATCGCAAGCAACATATTTTCAACCGCTGCCGCACAATCTTCGCGAGCAAACGACGTATCGCCATACGCCGGCGTCAAATCCGTTATACAAACGATCATCGCTTTCGCTGTTTTGCACACGGTGCGGTTTTCGAAATATGTTGAAATTTCGTCAAGCAATTTCGGCTCAGTAACAATCACAAAATGAGTTGTTTGTGCGTTGCAACCGGACGGGGCGTCAATTCCCGCCTGCACGATTTTTTTAAGATGTTCCATATCAACCGGATCGCTCTTAAATTCACCACGATAGCTGTGACGCGTTGCAATCACTTGAAATAATTCATCCATTTTTTTCTCCCACTTTTTTATTCATCATGAAGGATAATAAAGTCTCTGCAAATAACACAAATCCACACAGATTATTTGAAATCATCTGTGAACATCTGATTACCTGAAAAATAGAAACATTCTCTATTGATAATCTTTTATTTTATCACAATAACACGGCATTACAATAAGGCATTCGCCATTTCCGGAAATATTTGTCTTTGCTCAAAAAATAGAAACCGTAGTAACTATTCAATTGCCCGGTACGGATTCTTTTGGCTTGGGCGGCTGAATAGTTACAATTACATCCATTGACCATTGGGTAATTTTGAGGACAGTGCAGATACAATCACCGGTCAACAATTGCGTATAACGTTTCGTCTGTTATATGATGTTGGAGCGCACGCCATTATTTATCTTTATTACTCATTGTTACACATCTACCGCGCGTGACATGAGCTGATTATATTTCTCTATCAATTTATTATTTGCTTCTATAATTTTTCTAAAATCTACCATGTTTGAATTAAATATCAAATCATAATTGGCATCTTTGGGTTTAAATTTATTTACGCCATAGATTATACTATTAGCGGGTATATCTTTTGTAATTATTGCACCTGCAGCTACAACGGAATTTTCACCAATTATTATTGGTCCTACTATTTTTGCTCCGTCCCCTATTACTACATTTTTACAAATTATTGGACTGCCAATATTTTCCCATTCGTCATTTATTTTATTATATCTCATGTTTGATCCAATGGTTACATTTTGATAAATTACAACATCTTCGCAAATTTTAGAAGCGACAATTGTACAACCCCGTGCATGATGAGCAAATAAAACACTTTTATCTATTTCTGTACAATTTATTTCACAGCCATATAATTTTTCCAACAAATTTTTAGCCAAAATTTTCAACATTTTATTCCGTGAGAAGCAATTTAATTTTACCAGTGTTTCAAACATATTTTTATACTCCTCATATTTGAAATTTTCTGATTATTTCGTTTTGGGAAACAACATTTGAACACGCAATAGAACACTATGGCATCAGTCGCTCAAACCAAATAAATCCACACTGAGTAACAATGTTAATGACGATATCTCTATTGACTGGTTATCCGAAAGATTTTATTATTGCCGTGCGGATTTATTGAGCTTGGGCAACTAAATAGTTACAGTATTTTATAAATCAAGCCCTCCTCAAAATGTGAAATAAATAGGAAATTTCGACTTTTAAGACAGTGTTGATCGTTCACCACATCCCTCTTTCCAAAAGTTTTACACTCCAGCAATCACATCAATTTCGACAAGCACATCTTTCGGCAATTCTTTTGCTGCGACACATGAGCGGGCAGGTTTACCGGTAAAATATTTTGCATAAATTTCATTAAACGCTCCAAAATCGGACATGTTTTTCAAAAAGCACGTCGTTTTGATCGCTTTTTCCAACGAACTTCCCGCCGCTTCCAGTATGACTTTCAGATTTTGGATAACCTGCTCTGTTTGGGCTTCAATCGTTGTTGCCTCAACGGTATTAGAAACTGGATGTAAGGCAATTTGTCCCGATGTGAAAATCAAACCATTGACTTTTATCGCTTGCGTGTAAGGACCAATCGCTTTCGGAGCGTTGAACGTTTCAATTTTTTCTGACATAGTTGTTCCTTTTAACAAAAATTTTTATTTATCATGAAGAACACGAAAGACATAAAGTTTGTGGAATTTCGTATAGTTGTTATTTTCCCGTGTTTCATATAAAGATGTTTTTGGTTGTGATAATACAATCTTCAATGGCTTATCGGAAACCGCTGATCATATCTTACATCGTCGGTGGCGAGCCATTGATCGCCGTTTTTTTCAAAGAGGGCGGTGAATGAATAGCGGTCAAAAAATTCGCCGTCGCCGAACATCGAATTGCCTTTTAACTTTCCGCGAAAAAAGACAATAAACGACAATTCGGCGGTGACTGGCGATGTGGCGTCATTGATTTTTATCGTGACGTTGGAAAAATTGACGGTCGTGAGTTTTACCTGCGTCATTCCGCGCGTGGCAACATCGCGTAAAACAACCGCGTCCGGTGTAGTGAACGATTTCACTTTTTCAATATCGTCGGCACGAATTGCGGCGGAAATCCCCCGCAACGTTTGATGAATCGTTTCCTTGTCCGTGATAATAAAATGTTCTAACGTCAATCCGCCAATGAGCACAACAACCGCCGCCGCTATTGTCGTCAATAACGTTTTGTTCTGCTTATTATTGATAAACGCGGAGTACCCAATCGCAAACGCTACTCCCGCAAAAACTACCCAAATCCACTGATATTCAAAGAAAAAATTCATAATGTTCCTTTAGATGTTGTGTGCGAATAAGTTTTTAATTTGGTTTGATGGAGTCGTTCGACATCGCTAAAAATGTCGATATTCCTGTTGAGGCATTGTGTTCTAAATCATTTTTTAATGTTGAAAACTGATTTACGCACAGTGTATTAGACGACAGATTTCAGAAAAAACGAATGATATTGTCTGGAATATTTTTAATCGCGATTTTTTAGGATTTTCATGATTCAAAACACATTGCGCTCTGCACCTACTTCTTTCCTTGTTGACGTTGCCGACGGAAAAATTCCTGAAGAAGTCCGGCGCAATCTTCGGCAAAGATGTTGGCTTTGACTTCGCAACGGTGGTTGAGCCGCGAATCGTTGAGCAATTGAAACAACGATGCGACCGCACCGGCTTTCGGATCGGATGCGCCGTAAACAACAAACGGAATCCGCGCTTGCACAATCGCACCGGCACACATCGGACACGGTTCTAACGTGACATACAACGTACATTCTTCAAGCCGCCAGCTTCCGAGCGATTCGGCGGCTTGTGTTACGGCAATCATTTCCGCGTGCGCGGTTGGGTCTTGCAATTGTTCTCGCTGGTTGTGTGCCGACGCAATCACCGCATTTTTACAAACGATCACCGCTCCCACCGGCACCTCGTTTTCCTCCAACGCGCCAACCGCCTCGCCAATCGCTTTCCGCATAAAAAACTCATGCCGCCGAAGGTCGTTAAAATCATAAACTATTTCTGTCTTGAAGTCAATCATAATTTGAAAAGTGAAAAAATAGAAAATCAGTTTTCCTGGATTTTAGTTTATGGGGAACTATTCAGTCGCCCAAGCCAATAAATCCGCACTTTGAGTAACTGTAGAGTTCCTGTCAATGTTACCGGAAAATAGTCAATTTATTATCGCTGGGAAGTACAATTTTGTCAATGTGATTACGAGGCGATGTTAAGAATTGGAAAAGGGATCGAAAATCCTTAATCATTGAATTTGATACTTCATCTATTTTGGAAAAACGATGGAAACAAAAATATTTCCTGATTATTTCGTTTTTGGGGGACAATATTTGAAAACGCAATAGAAAACTATGGTATCCGCTACCCAAGCCCAATGAATCCGCACTGGGCAACTGCCTAGTACGAAGTTCTTCAATTTCTCTTGATATAAAAAATGTCAATTTTATCGGAAAATATTATTATTGCCGCTCTTATTTATCAACTTTTTCCTTTTGTCCCTTAGTAGCTCCGAATCGCGCCAACATACGCCCCTTATTGTTCATGTCATTGGTTTGATAACAATCCATACTCTCAAACATAAGGGCTTTACGGCCAGCAGTTTCAAGTTAAGGAATTTTTTTGTCTGGCATGAGTTTTGCAAGGGTCATTAGAAGCAAAAGTATTAACACAAGTTTTGGCAATATATATCGATTGCGTAGTATAGTCGGGGAGATTATTGTTTAGATATTTTGGTATTGCATTTTTTTTGTTCATTTTTTATTATTTCCGGTATGGTTTTCAAATA
>JAIRYX010000284.1 GCA_031267635.1 Planctomycetaceae bacterium | reverse complement strand
TGACAGAATGATCCTGCGTAACATGAGTTGTTCACAGATGCAACAGTCTGTTAATTCGCGTCAACAACGTCTCGTCTTCCAACAACGATAAGACTTTGGTCGTCGGATTGGGGTTCGCGTCCGACGAAACTGTGAACAGCATTGATAAGATTTTTTCCAAATTCAGTAACAGACTCGGTACGGACTTGTTTCAAATAATTGAGAACGCCCTCAGTGGTAAAATATTTTCCTTGGGCATTCATTGCGTCGGTGATTCCATCGCTGATAATGACCAACGTCTGACCGTTCTGGATGGTAAACAAACTTTCTGGGTATTCGGTGTCGTCCATCACGCCGAGCGGTAAACCGATTTTGGGTTCGCCAAGCATTTCGACTTGCCCGTCGGGTGAAACAAGAATTGGCGGGACATGTCCGGCGTTGTGGAAAAAGATTTCGTTTGTTGCCGGATTCAGGACGCCGAAAAAGAATGTAATAAAACGGTTGTCCCAACGCGGTTCGCAAAAAACCCGATTCAACCGTTGGACAGTTTGTTCGAAGGATTTTTCGATGATCAACCCGCTTCGGACTTCCGCCGAAAGTTTCGCCATCAACAATGATGCGGCCACTCCTTTCCCAGAGACATCGCCCAACGCGAACACCAAACGCCCGTCCGGTAACATAATATAATCGTAATAATCTCCTCCGAGATATTTTGCGGGACGATAAAAATCGTAAAACCCGTAATTTTTAATAACCGGTGGCGAAAGCGGCAAGAGTCCGCGTTGGACTGTGTTGGCGATATTCATTTCGCGTTCCATGATTTTTTCGGTGATTGCGATTTCATGGAGTTTTGCGTTTTGGTACGAAACGGCAACCTGATATGCCAACGAAACCAAGAGGTCGAGGTCTTCGTAAGTGAATTTTCGTCCGGTCATTCGGGCGTCCACCTGAATCACGCCCAACACTTCCGACTGATCATAGTCCATAATCGGGGTAGCCATGACCGAATAGATGTTGTAATTAACAACGCTTTCACTTGGTTCGAATCGGGAATCGTTGGCAACATCGTCGGAGAGGATTGCGGATTTTGACTGGGCGACTTTTTCCAGAATCGAACGGCTGATGCGGAAAGAATCTTGATTATTTGCCGAACGATGTTGAAACGCTTTGAGTTCGAGTCGGTTTGTCTGGTCGTCGTTCATCAGAATGTAGGCGCAATCTGCCTGCGGAAATATTGTGAGCAGATTCTGAACGAGTTGTGCCAAAACTTGATCGACTGCCGCACCGAGATTCCGTCCGATATCGATCATTGCTTGTAGTTTGACGGCGACGTTTGCGGAGGTCAGAGTCGGATGTTTATCGCCAAGTTTGATTTGCGATTTGACGGTGAAAGTACTTTCTTCTTTGGTATCGCTGACGTAAGCCTCGATGCCAGCACTGTTTACGGGCAACGAACCGCTTTCGATCTGATCTTCGGCATCCGTTGTGAACACCAATTCAACATCGCAAAAACGAAGTAAATCGCCGTTACGAAGACGAGTTTTTTCGGTAATCTGTTTATCATTGAGAAAGGTTCCGTTCCGGCTTTTCAGGTCTTCAATGAAATATTTTCCCTTTTCGTTTGTTAGTTGGGCGTGTTCCCGACTGACTCCATTGTGATCGAGACAGATATCGCAATCTGCAAAACGACCGATTCGGGCCGTTAAAGTGTTAATTGGAAACACCTTATTGTCAAGAACAGTGTTATTGCCGTTATCGCTGGGACGCAATGATGCCATCTGATTTGATGTTCCGTTTCTGACGCCGGACGATTTTATTCCGGTGTCCTGATTGCTTTTTTTCTCGCACAAAACCAACCAAAAATAAAATCGCAAAAAATTTTTTGGGCGGTTTTTACCTGAATCTTTTCCTCATTTTGGCAAATTCCCAACAAAATGTCAACCGTTCCCAAAAACAAAACTAAATTATTTCAAAAAACTTCAGTCAGGATTGTTTCGTAATTTTTGAGAAAAGAGCGGCGGTCGTGAAATGATGACGCGCGGATAAAGATATAAAAATTTTGCGGAGTATAACTTTAATGTGATTTATGCTTCAGCCAGTAACAACTTATATATGATTCGGTCAACTCGGAATCCATGAAACGTTTGATGGATCAATTGATAAGGCACAATCCCAAAGCGAAAACGATTTATATGATAATGGACAACGCGAGTTATTGTCATAGTAAGGATGTGGAAGCTCATCGGCAACAATTGGGCAAGATAGAATTTATCTTTTTACCGCCATACTCGCCGAATCTCAACCTAATCGAACGACTTTGGAAATTTTTCAAAAAGAATATCACTTACAATAAATTTCGAGAAACATTCGCAGACTTCAAGCAAACATGTCAAGATTTCTTCAAAAATATAAGAAATTACAAGACGCTACTGCGCTTTACTCACCGAAAATTTCCATATACCTCAAAATAATTAACCGATCTTTAAAGTGCGATGAGTATAGTAAGCTTAAACCGAGTTTAACAAAAATGAGTAGCATAACGATATTAGCGAATCGTTTTAGTTTGATCAGCAATACGACAGTAACTGCGAAGCCGATTCAAAATTTGCCAATGGGAACAAACACCTTCCAAAACAATCTCGGACATTTATATTCCCGGTACGGAAGGAAAAATTACGAGACATTTACTATTTATGAACCCTCGAAAAGCGGCGGCGGTGTTTGGGATTTTACGACAGGCACGTTCAAGCCGGGATATTCGGCAGTTACGTTCATTGCGACGCCCGGCGGTTCTGAAGCTGAAGTGATTGCCGCTGGAAATAGAATTTTAAACTCAATCCCGAAATTGCCAGAAGTTGTTACCGCCGATGATATCAACACGAGCCGTCCTGGTGCTGTTTACGAAAATGGTCAATGGACGTTTGTTGAAGATTTTGTAAAAAACAGAGCGTCAGAGATTGAAAATAAATCATCAGGTAACATAACGTAAATAGTTTCACAAACAACAATTGAAGAAGCGGATGAAGAATCACTTTTGCCGTCTCTTACGCTTATGGTTAATGACGAAACACAATTACCTAAAGTAGAAGTAAGAGATATGGAAAGGGCGGTTTATCAAGCCAATTGCCGTTGTCGAATGGAAATCGTTGTCGGAACGTTTTGCAGAAATTGCCGCTAATCCCGCATCAATTTGGACATTTGAAGGAGAAAATACCGTTTTTGAAAATCATCTTATCCTTGATACAATAGTTTCGCAAACATTTAAGTCCGTTAATTCTGCGGAACCGGCAGTTGATTCTTACGGTTACACTTATTCCGTACCAGGAAATTATACGCATCCTTTGGCAACAGGGAATGGTTACGCCACCACGCTTGCAACGAAAGGACAAACGTCAATTGAATCCATCGACACAACAGATTTATACGGTTTAACGCTGGAAGAACGCGAACAATTTTTTTTGCAGAATGGCAGAAAAATTTTGACCAAAGCGGTATTCAAATTGACGCAAAAAAACAGATTTATACTTTTATTCCAGCGGGATTGGATTGTTCGGACAAACCGTCAAACCGCGGTTGGGGAGTTCTTTTAACTCTCGACGATAACAAAACGGTAAATCAAATCGTAAAATTACGTAATGAAAGTACGGCGCTTCGTCAATTATATTCCAAAGCCGAAAACATTCGCAACGGTGAAATACCGGACGACACGTGAGCACAACAATTTTCGATTCGCGTTATTGACAACGACGGCAATCGTCTTGCGGATAATCAAATCGTTATTGAAGCCAAAAACGGCAATCAAATCGAAATGTCCGTTGAACAATTCCAGCAACTTGATAGAAAAATGATTACAAGTTTGTTAATGTGAATTGCCTTTCAAAACACATTTCCGTTCACGGTTACGTTTTTTCAATGCAACGCCATGCCGCCGCTGACGTCAACGGTTGTTCCTGTCATATAACTTGCTCGGTCGGAACTCAAAAAAACAACGACTTGAGCGATTTCTTCCGTTTGCGCGATTCGTCCGAGCGGCGAGCGTTTGTTGTATCGTTCCGGGGCGGCGTCAATTTGTTTTGCGATGATGTCGGTGTACATTAAGCCCGGTAGCACGGCGTTGACTAAAATTCCGTCTTGCGCCGTTTCAATAGCAAGCGATCGCGTGAAGCCCAAGATGCCCGCTTTCGTCATGTCGTAAGCGGTTTTTCCGCTTGCCGAACCGCGTAACGCCGCCTGCGACGAAATGTTGACAATATGTCCCGCCATTTGCCGCTGTCGTAGCCGCCGCACCATTTCTCGGCAAACGAGAAACATGCCTTGCAGATTCACGTTCACGCACTTTTGAAATTCCGGCAATTCAAGATCGACACATGGCGGATTGGCACAATACGCCGCGTTGTTCACCGCAATCTGAACCGTTCCGAATTGCGATTCCGCTTCCTCGAACATTGCTTTCACGCTGTTTTCGTCGGAAATATCGGCGTAAGCCGATAACGCTTCCACGCTGTATTTTTGCTTTAACTCCGCCGCGAGCGAGGACGCTTCCTCGACACGAGTGCGGTAATTGAGGACAACGTTCGCACCTTCCTGTGCAAAAAGCGTCGAAATCGCCTTGCCTAATCCTGTTACGCCGCCGGTAACAAGTGCTGTTTTATTTTTTAAGCGTAAGTCCATGATGATGAGTCTATTTATTCAATATCCGCCGCAACTGCAAGCAGGTTGAGATTCGCCGTCGCAGATTGCGGGCGTGCTTGAACCGTTGATGCCGAGCCGATCAGCGCCGCGTTCGACAAACATTTTCGCGCGGGCGGCGTCGCGAATTCCGCCGGACGGCTTAACTTTAATGCGTCCCGCAGCGGTTTTCAACATACAATCAACGCCTTCTTCCGTCGCACCGCCGCCGTTGAAGCCAGTCGAGGTTTTTACAAAATCCGCATTTGCCGCAATGCAAATTTCCGTCGTCTTGGCGATTTCTTCGAGCGTCAGTTGACTGGTTTCAAAAATGACTTTGACCGCGACATTTTTCGCGTGAGCAATCTCCACGACCGCTTTGACGTCCGCGAGAACGTCGTCCCAAAGTCCGCTTCGAATCCAGCCGTAATTCGCCACCATGTCGATTTCGGCAACGCCTTTGGCAACATAAAGAGCCGCCTCCGCCGCTTTCGACTCGGTACAAACGCAGCCGTGCGGAAAGCCCAGCACACACGAAACACTGGTATCAGTTCCGCCGCACAACTTGACCGCAAGATCAATGTCGCACGGACGAACGCAGACCGTTTTCACTTTGTATTGAATCCCGGATTGAATCCACCCAATCGCCTCTTGCCGCGTCATTTCCGGTTTCAACACAGCATGGTCAAGGTATAGGTTAATCGGTTGTGTCATAATGTTTGTCCTTTGCCAATGTTAAAATAATAATAAGTTGCATTATTATAAATGGCGTTTCCGAATTTGTAAAGGACGTTGCCGTTTTCTTCTTGCCTCCTTGCGATTGAAAACTCATTTTTTCTGCTTATTTCGCATTTTGGGGGTCTTCATTTTTTGATTATTTCGTTTTTGGGGGACAATATTTGAAAACGCAATAGAAAACTATGGCATCAGTTGCCCAAACCCAATAAATCTGCACTGAACAACTGTCGAGCTACAAGAAAGACTTTAGCATTGCAATTCCCACGAATGGCTTGACCATTTCAGCCCTTATTTATCAAGTTTCCCTTAGTAGCCAACAAAGCCCTCCCAAACGCATCCTTTATTTTTTGGACCATGGATTGTTATCAAAAAAACAATGGAACGAAAAATAAGGGAATAAGGGCGCACATTGGTGGTGCAATCCGGGCTACTAAGGGAACTTGATAAATAAGGGCTGAAATACTAAAGCCGTTCGGGTAATGATGCAACTACCCAAGCTCAATAAATCCGCTAAATCCGCACGAGGTAACTGAATAATTGCAAAAAAAAAAATATTATCGTGACTTATTATAATACAGTGATTTTGCAACAATATTAGTAAAAATTTTGATACTTTTTCATTATTTTACTATAACGACTATTGAAAATGATCCGCTCTCCACTATAATTTTACACAATGAGCCGAAATTATAGTTGATACGTACACTATAAAATATCGGCATTATGCAGAGCAGTATTATCATTGAAATATCATAAAAATTATAATGGGGTTGTCTGGAACATCTTGCGATTGCTGGTCGGTTGTATTATATTGACGGCGGCAATACTGAAAGCTTATCAACTAACGACGACGCCGGATTTGAGAAGCGGGTTATTGCATGCAAGGTGGTTTAACATCACTG
>JAIRYX010000258.1 GCA_031267635.1 Planctomycetaceae bacterium | reverse complement strand
ATTCTCGAAGACGGAACCGCTCGCCTCAACATCACCGGCGCGCCCGACATGAAACCCAAAAGTATTGTCATTCGCGGAAACTTGAAACAGAAAGACGCGAAAACATACCGCTTATTTGTCAGATAAATTTTCTGTTTGGTCTTTAAGTTAAGGGAACACACGGGACATTAAGGACATTTTAAATTGTCTTCAATGTCCCGTGTGTTCCGCAAACCCCTTTTAAAAGACGAATTCTCAAGTGTGACAAATTTAATCAAAATCAACGCAAATTTTCACGATGATATCCTTTTCTTCAAAAACGACACAAGAAACGATGCGGATTGTTTCGCTGCAATCTGGAAGTAATGGGAATTGCATTTTTATTGAAACCCGAAACACGCGGCTTTTATTCGACGCCGGAATCAGTGCAAAACGGGCAAGAGAACGTTTGGAATTTCACGGTATCGACATTCGTTCAGCGGACGCCCTTTTGATTTCTCATGACCATTCCGATCACGCTGGAAATATGGGCGTGTTTTCCCGAAAGTTTGAATTGCCGATTTGGGTAACGAAACAAACTTATCAAGCTGCCGGAACAAAAAAGCATCTCGGCGAAATCGCACAGCTTCATCATTTTACATCGGGAGAAACGCTACAAATCGGCGATGTTCGCATTGAAACAATCCGCACGCCACATGACGCGGCGGACGGCGTTGCGTTTATTGTTGATAACGGACATGTTCGTTTTGGTATTATGACAGATTTGGGACACCCGTTTCACGATTTGAAAGAAGCGGTTCAATCGCTCGACGCGGTGTTGCTTGAAAGTAATTACGATCCTCACAAGTTGCAACATTGCGGTTACTCAGAAGAAACCAAAGCCCGCATCAGCGGAAAAGGCGGGCATATTTCCAATGAGGAAGCGGCAAAACTTTTGGAATCCGCAAAATCCAATTTACGCTGGGCGTGTCTTGGGCACATCTCTGCTGAAAGCAATCATCCCGACCTTGTTTCCCAAACGCATAAAAAGATTCTCGGCGAATCGCTGCCGTTTTATATCGCATCGCGTTATGAAGTTTCAGATATGTTTTTTCTTTGACGCTTTTTGTTGACCGCGCACTTTGAGTTTCGGTTTTTATGAAAAATTAAGGCTCATCCGACAAGTTCATACCTTATTCGCTAGCATTTTTAAAAGCGGACAAACTGCTACAGTAAAAAGAGTTAAAATGTCCGCAAAAAAAGGAACGCCGCTTGTACAAATTGAACCGCATCGACAAACAGCAACACGGATTCGCTTGCGTTTGCTCTCGCTATTTTAGTATCCAACACTGTTGTTTCCGTTCGCCGAGATTCGCCTTGCCCGGCACGGCTCCGACTCTTTTGCACGACATTCCGATCTTGACCATAAAGTCCTCAACCGTTCGCGGTTTGCGGTCAACGCCGGTCAAATCCTTGATTCGTTTGGCAGCTTCTATGGTTGTTGCCGGAGGATGTTTTTTGAATTCTTCAATGATGACGTCGCGATATTCGTCGAGTGCGGATTCGGGACGATAAACATCCATCATCTCGACGAGAGCAACGCCGCCTTGCTCATACAAACGAAAATACTTTCGAGCGGACGCTGCGGAAATTTGAACAAGCTTTGCGATTTTCGGAAAACACTCACCGTTGGCATGAAGCCATAAGACTTCGAACCGGTCTCGAACACGAGGATTCGGATGATGAAATCGCAAATGATGAAACGTTTGTTTTTCCTGTTCTGTATAAGCTCGGCGAAGCATAATAACCTCCTTGGTAAAAACGGGATATCTTCAATACAACATCAAACATTATAACCAATACGACATAGTTTTTAAAGTGTCGGCTAGTAGCCGCAAATGGTATAGATAATCATATTTCGGACTGACTTTAGATTCCTCATGACAGGAGATTTTAATTCTTGGAGCTTTTAAAACACTCATTTTCAATAAATTTTTCCGTTGAATAATGTACGATATTTTGGGAAGTTCCCTCTTGTCACAAGAGTAACTCTCATATTTACTCAATCTTACCATTGCCCCATGTCTCCTGTAATATTTTTTTTTCAAGTCTCATATCCGCCAATGAAACCCTAATCCATGTTCTGCAAGGATTTCTGTTTGTAACATTCCGTTTTGGACATGGAACATACCCGGGTATTCTTTATCCCAATCGGCGTTTGCCGACGGACAATATTGCCGCGCGTTGCCTTCGATGGCGGCGACGGTTGGAATTCGTGCCGATAGCGTGGCGGAATGTAAGAAAGACGCACCGGGACATGTTA
Source organism: Planctomycetaceae bacterium (assembly GCA_031267635.1). Lineage (GTDB taxonomy): Bacteria > Planctomycetota > Planctomycetia > Pirellulales > Thermoguttaceae > WRMR01. The sequence goes on along the minus strand of JAIRYX010000258.1, from coordinate 2,106 downwards.
GATCCTGCACGCAAAGATACATGCCGTATTTTTGCGCTGCCGCTCCCATAAGTAACGCCTCGCTCTGTCCCTTGCACGCTTTGATTGCGACGCCGGAATAACCTTGTTCGCGGCTCAATAACAACGATTCAAAATCAACAAGCGATTCGTCAATAACTACCGGCTTAATCGCCGCCGCTTTGTGCATTTTGTTCTCAGGATACAGCTTCAAATTGCGATTCGTCGGTTGTTCCAAGTATCTCAAACGCTTAATCGCTTGCGGCGATTGCTCGCCGATTTTTTTTAAAAATTCCAAAAGATATTCCACCGATTCACATTTTTCATTAAAGTCGGCGGAAAAATTCCAATCGCGGCTCTCGTCCGTTTCTTCCGCAATCGCGTCCACTGCGCAAATGCGGTTTACGTCCCAATCCAAATCATTTCCGTTCAATTTGATTTTCAAATGCGTTAAACCGTCGGCGCGAATCCACTCCGGCAACGTTTCCGGCAAACCGTCGTTGAGACGTTTTGTTAAATCATGTTCTGTGAGCGGGTCGAGCGCGCCGACAAGATGATACAACGGCATCTGTTTTTTCGGCGTACGTAACGTGTATTTGTCAAGAAATTCCCCGCGAAATTCATTGTTGAGATAAAACGCGAGATCGACATTACAATAATCGGATGACAAAAGATTGTAAACATTCGCTCCTAATGTTTTACCGTAAGCATCGAAAATTGCCGCGTCTAGCGGACTTGCCGCGACAAGCTGCGCCAACTTCGGCGTCGACTCGGCGATACTCAGCGACTTAACGCACGTTTCGGCAAAAGCGTCGTAATTTTTTGCATATTCGTGCATTATTTCAAGCGGGTGCCCAACGAATTGACATTGATTGGCTTGTTCCGCAACATATTCTCCCATACGAATCATCGCGGCAAGCGTTTGTTCGGGCGTCACAAGATCAGAGCTTGACCAGCCCCAAATGTTCCCCATCGGCATCGAACCGCGTCCCGTGCCAACACGCCCATCCCGCGTTTCTACCGTCGCCGTAACATGCAACAACACAACGTCGGTAACGACTCGTCCACCAAACTTCATTGGCGACCGATACAAATGCCGCTCGGTTTCCGATTTCACTTCTTTAATACGAATATCTGTTGATTTTTTCATTTTAGATTTAAGATGAAAATAAAATGATTTGGTTATCGTCCACAAACATATAAAAAGTCATTTTATCACGTTTTCAATATTTATGCAAGTTCTAGCCGCCTACATCGTAAATTCATCTAAACCTCTCACACTTTTAAATTTGGTGGTTATTAAAAAAGAGACTGTTAGAAATCAAGAGAGACTTTTAGGATATGGTGAATGATAAATCTTGTCTTAAAACGGAATTTTCAAATGTGATGAGTATATTGATTTTGGGAGAGTTCGCCCAACCAACTCATCTAATAGAGAACTTCCAAAAATCTCCCCAAAATATTCGTAAGCCCTTATTTTTCAACGGTCACATTTGTTGAAAATGATGTTTTTAGAAGTTCTTATACTTCTTGCACTTAAAATTTCGGTTTTCACTGGCGTCGTTATACCGTAAAATCCAGTTTGATCTCCATTCATAAAACCGAAAACTCAAGTGCACTGAGTATAATAAAAACGCTGATTAGTTCGTTTTTTGGGGGACAATATGTGAAAACGCATATAGAACACTATGGCGTCAGTTGCTCAAGCCCAATAAATCCGCACTAGGAAACTGCATTGTTACCCGAACCCGAACGGCTTTTACCATTGCAGCCCTTATTTATCAACGGAAGTTCCTTTTCAATCAAACAAGAGTTTCCACTTTATAAGTTATTGATACTTTAGTGTTTACGTCAATTTTTTGTTTTTGATTTGTTGGCTACATTTTTTAGTTTTGTTTTGGTGTTTGATTTTGCTTTGATTTTTGCAGGGAGGATTTCTGGGATTGGGATGTTGGCAAGTGTCAGAAGTTGTTCGATTTCTTTGCGAGGCTTGGGAACATAAAGGGCAGGGATGTTGCCGTCGAGTTGGATTTCAACAGTGCATAGCGTTTTCAATAACTCAATTCCTTCCTCAACCGTCATGTCCAATGTGTTCCAATATTCCCGCAA
>JAIRYX010000215.1 GCA_031267635.1 Planctomycetaceae bacterium | reverse complement strand
GAATTTGTTGATGTTACGGAAGAACATCTTCCTCTATTGGATAACATTGCGCAAAAAATTCAATCCAATTTAGGAAAAATCCGGTACTGGCAGGGAAAGGCAACGCTTTATAGAAAAGGATATGAAGAAGACTCCGGTAAAGAAAAATGGAATCAAGAAGTTTCTGTTGATTTTTATTCGGATTATGTTCAAAATAATCGCCTTACGATAACTCGTGATAAAAAAGTTATTTTGTCAGATCAGGAGCAACCTCTTTCAATCACTGGAATATTATTGTTCAATGATCTTTTTTATAAATATATGACTTATGATCCGGAAGGGCTAATCCCTATAAGTGATGGCAGTGGTTTGACTGTTTTTAAAAAATGGAAAGATATTCCCGTTGATCAGAAAAAAAAGTCAAGTTTAACGGGAGATTTAGCCATTTATCCCTGTGGTGAATTTTCGTATGGCACTATGGATTTCCAATTTAATTTCAATCCTAAAGTGGTTGTCACTGCGCATAGTGAAATCTCTACTATGATTTCCGTTGCCGAATCTCTTGCGTATCGTATAAGATCTAAGCATGAATTCAAAATGCCTATTCGTATTAAAGCAAAAAGTAATATTGTTGAGATCGTTTATGTTTATCCCAATGATCAGAAATCAATCAATACTTATGATCTCTCTCAAGGCGGTCATCAAATCCGAAGAAGTTCTGACGAATTTGGAGGCGTCACAATTCGAACAATTGACTTTGAACAAAATGGAGATATTTGGCTTCCCAAAAAAGTTTATTGGAAAATACGGAACGTTGAAGAAGAAACGATTCTTTTTTCTCACCAAAAAATCAATCAGAAAATTCCGGAGACTTTTTTTACTCCTATAAATTTAGGGGTTAAATTAGGTGATAGCTGTTATGATTCCAGAATTGATAAAGTCATGAGAATTACAGATAGTTCCTTTCCCGAACCTGAAATCCTTGATGATATCAAACGTCATGGAAATTTTACGTTTGTTCGTTCTATTTGTATTGCAGTCGGAATTGTATTCATTGGTTTGGGTGTTTATTTTAAGGTGATTAAAAGAAAACTTCAAAGATGATGAAAAAACTTTCATAACCTATTGCTATGAATACACGCATGTTTTTTGCGAAATTTTTCATAAGATATCTACAATAGACAACGTTTTTTCTGGCAAGATGAATTATTTTTATTATTGCCGATTGTTACTTTTGTTATCATTTTATCTACTCAAACAGGTATTGGAATTCATTCCCGTTACTGTTTACCCATTCTCCCGTTTCTTTTCATCTGGGCAAGCAAAACGGCATTTATTTTTTACCGAAAAAGAATTGTTTTATCGATTCTAACCATGATTTTACTTATCTGGTCAATCGGCAGTTCACTTTACAGTTTTCCTCATGAACTTTCTTATTGCAATGAACTTGTTGGGGGTTCTAAAAACGTTTATAAATATCTTGCTAAAAGTGATTCGTCATGGGGGCAAGATTTACTTTTTCTAAAAAAATGGATGGATTCACATCCAGAAGTAAAGGATTTACATCTAGCTCATAGCGGTCCCTTTGACCCGCGTATTGCAGGCATTGAATTTACATTGCCTCCTAGAGGTATCAATGGAAAAAAATGTATAAAAACAATACCTTCGGAATTACTTGGTCCACAACCGGGGTGGTATGCTATAGAAGTTTGTTTTTTGTTGGGAGGCGATCCGCTTTCCGCGGCTGATGGTAATGGTAGTTGGGAGCCGCCATCAAGAATAGAAGGATATGATCTTTCTTATTTTCTCAATTTTGAACCTATTACAACGGCGGGATATTCCATTTACATTTATCATATTACGCTGAAAGATGCAAACCGTATTCGCCGCGAAATGAGACTGACGGAGATTGAGGCATGTCTTGGCATGAACATCTCTAACAATTCAGTTGCGTCGGCGGCGACTCCTTCCGCTACAACCAAGTCGTTGCGTGAATCTAGCGACAGGAAACCGACGGTCACCCCGATCACAAAGGTACTACAAAATCACTGAAATCCTCTTTACGCAAACGATCCGGTTGGCGTAAAGGGGAGCTAATCGGCTTTGTACTATCAGCATAAAGCGGAGCTTCCGATGCAATTAACGAGCAACGACAAATAACGTTGCAAACGTCGAACACGCAATTCGACGCCGACAAGCCCGTCATTAAAGGCATTAAAGCTATTTTTTTTCAGGAGCGATTAGCTATTTCCCTGTCGCCGATTGTTCAGCAACAATCGGCGGAACGGCGGTTTGAGTTTCTTCAAATACCGGAGTCGGGCGGAAATCGGGGAGGTCTTTGTATTTGAGATTTTTTCGTCCGAAATAAGTGCCGTAATATTGTCCGTTGGAATCGATCCAAGTCGTCAAACGCACCCAATCTTCGAGGGGCATTTTCACATCGTAATGTCCTTTGTCGAGAAGTTTGACAAGATTGCTGGCATACGAACCGAGCGAATACGGCGGCAAATAATGATTATTGCCCGCTTTCGGATGGTTTTCGCCGATGAACGGAAAGGAATCGCGTTTCATCAGCGTTTCATACGAAATATTAAACAGTCCTGTCAGTGTTCCTTCAAGATTAACGCCGCCGTCTTTCTTTTCGCTGTTGTGGCATGCCGCGCAATGCCTGTCTAAAACCGGCTGCACGTCGTCAACATACGAAATCGGACGGCTTCCCGATTTTTCACCGGGTTGCGGTCCCGGGACGCTATAGGATCGCCGCAACGCTAACGGCATTGACGTTCTTTCGGTTGGCGTGATACTCGCCTGTTCGTGGCAGCCGATACACGACCGCACTTCGCCCGGACGGTAATTCACAAACGTCCGTTCCCGCTGCACTTCGCGGAAATTTTCATCCAACGCCTGTAAAAAGATGTTTTTGTCGGCAGGCACAACAAAGTTTGCCGAGCCGTCTGTTTCCACCGGAACAACGCCGTGTTGAACTCTCATACCCAGCGCGGCGTTATACGAAATCACCGAATGTTGTTGATCGAAATCGTCGCCGTCCCAATACCGCCGCGCCGACCAAGGACGCGGAACATGTTCGTTGATTCGGAGATATTTGATTGAACCGCGCGGCACGCCGTCCATGCCGGCGTAAACGTCCGTCACAACCAATTGCGCAAATTTTTTCGCGGCAAGATCGGCGTCGCGCACAGCAATCGGCGACGGCGGAATTGCCGTTGCCCGCACCGGAATCGGACACCACGCCGACCACTCGCGATCACGGAAAAAGACGTCGCGTTCGCCCGCGTCGTTGATTAAATAAAGTCCGTAAGCGTTGACCGTGTTCCATTTTTTGTCGGGATTAAACGACACGAGAAAATCATGTTCGCCGAGCGGAAACGGATCCATAAACAACGGTCCCGCGTCGGTATTTCCGCTTCCGTCGCGCGAGTGATCTTTTTGAATCGAAACATTCAGAACGGCGGGCGGTTCGTAAAGCCGCGTAAACGGTTGACCGTTCGCCGGTTTCGTCCAACCCCATTGATATTGTTGATCGACTTCCGGCGTAATATACTTCACGCCGTTCACGGTGCGGCGGTTGAAACGTGTATCCACGAGAAGAACGGTGCCTAATCCGACCGGCATGTGCGGCGCGCCGATACAAACAAATTTTGTCGGCTGTCCGGGAATCTGACGCGCCGTATTGAAAACCGACGGAAAAACAATATCAATACCGTAAATTTCGGACGACGATGTGCCGTCGGGATTTAACGCCCAAAGTCCTTTGTTGGTGACGGAACCATTATCCACGTATTCCCATCGCGTGTATAAAATTCGTCCGTCTTCCATCATCGTCGGACACGATTCCGACACGGAATTGTCGGAGAGTTTTTCCAGCGTTCCGTTTTTATCGGCGCGGTAAACGACAGACGCGGTAAGAACGTCCGGTCCGTCGCATAAAATTCCGTGTTCGCAGCGAGTGGAAACAAACACGAATCCGCCGTCGGGAAGATAAGCCGGATGAAAATCGTCGGTGTGATGAAAATAAGTTTTCGCTCCGATCCCGTTGTACTTTTCCCATCGGTTGCTGACAACATTGTTTTTGTCCATCCGATATTTTGCCATTCGTTGTTCTTCGTCCGCCGGCGGAAACGTCAACTGCCGCAAACCGGTTCCGTCGAGATTGACTTCCCAAATACGGTAGCCCTCGCCAAGTTGACGTTTATAATCGAAAATCACTTTTTTGCCGTCGAAAGAAAGATTGCAGCGTCCGATGAGTCCTTCTTTGAGCGTCGGCACAATGCTTTTGACGGAGCCGTCTTGGAGCGACAACAAACATAATTCGCTGCCGAAGCGAACCGAACCGTCGATGAAGTCGGTGTAATAATGCGACGATTGAAACGTTTGACGGCGAATAAACAAAACCGCTTCGGCGTCGGGCAGAAGTTTTTGCAACTTCCCGCGTGTTGCCGACGCGGTTTCTTCGTAATTTTCCCATTCTTTCAAGTCGGCGATTCGTTTCCGCTCGCGGATTTCCGCAAGAAACGGATCGGCTTTGGCGTCGGGAAACGCGGTATCGGTCGTTATCCGAAAGCCGGCAAAATGCGGCAGACATTGTTCAAACGTCAACGTCAACGAATAATTCCCCGGCACGAGATCGAAACGTTCCGGCAATTCCGTCCATTTCAGATTGACGGCGAAGAATCCGCCGGTCGCTTCGCCGAGTACCGGCTTTAATTCTTTTTCCGTACCGTCCGGCGAGGTCAATTGAAAGGTGCAAGGACGTTTTTCGCCGGAAGCATACAACACTTGAAAACCGTATTGTCCCGCATTTTTAACCGCGAAGTTCCAAGTCACGGAACCTTTGGAGCCGTGAAAAACGCCGAGATTGTCCCAACGCGGTTCTTGGGCGACAAAATGACCTGTCGATTTTTTGAAATCCGGCGCAGTGATTAAAATATCTTCCGCCGCAACAAAATTTTGCACGGCAAACGCTGTCAGACAAATTGCGAAAACACATTTTTTGGGCAAAACACAACGGAAACGCATTGTCATCCTCCTTCGGAGAAGTTTTGAGAAACGAATGTTCCAAACAGTCCTTTTATTATACCGGAAAAACGCGGGATTGATAGGAGAAAAAGGAACGATTCCGCCGCTCCAACCAAATAGACTCTTCACGCCTATTACGCACGCTCATTACAAAAGCCGCCAACGCATTGCCCGTTGATTGTTGGAAATCTTCAGTCGCCCCGTGCGGATTGATTGGGTTGGGGCGACTGCCGAGTGACCGTAAAGACGAAGGTCGCCCCTTGTATTTGTCTCCCGTGTCCCCCAAGTCCCCTTGAGAGCAACAAAAAGTCCCTTGAATCCCTCAAGCTCCTCGCCTTCCTTGTCTCCGTAATTTCCGGCGAAATCAACAAAACCTCTAGCGAAACCAACGAAACTTCCGGCGCAATTAACAAAACCTCTAGCGAAACCAACGAAACTTCCGGCGAAGCCGACAAAATTTCCGGCGAAAACAACAGAAACTCCGGCAAAATCGACAAAACTTTCGGCAAAATCAACAAAGCCGCCGCCAATTACACCGACACTCTGCGCAACATTGCGCAAACATTTTGCAATGTTGCGCAAGCATTTTGCAATGTTGCGCAAACATTTTGCAATGTTGCGCAAACATTTTGCAACCTTGCGCAAACATTTTGCAATGTTGCGCAAGTATTTTGCAATGTTGCGCAAGTATTTTGCAACCTTGCGCAGACATTTTGCAATGTTGCGCAAACATTTTGCAATGTTGCGCAAGCATTTTGCAACCTTGCGCAAACTCTGCGCAACCTTGCGCGAACTCTCCGCAACCTTGCGCGAACTCTGCGCAACCTTGCGCGAACTCTCCGCAACCTTGCGCGAACTCTCCGCAACCTTGCGCGAACTCTGCGCAACCTTGCGCGAACTCTCCGCAACCTTGCGCGAACTCTGCGCAACCTTGCGCAAACTCTCCGCAACCTTGCGCGAACTCTCCGCAACCTTGCGCAAACTCTCCGCAACCTTGCGCAAACTCTCCGC
>JAIRYX010000159.1 GCA_031267635.1 Planctomycetaceae bacterium | reverse complement strand
AGACAAAAATCACCATTGATTTTTGCCTAACAATTAAGTTTATTGATTACTATTATATGCCAAGGTGAAAAATCTTTAAAGGGGAATGTGGAATATTTTGAAATTTTCTTGAAAATATTCCACATATTTTTTAGCTTTCCAAAGAAACATTAGGGACAAAAGGGATTTGAGAGACATGATGAACGATAAACACTGCTTTAAAAACCGAATTTTCAAATGTGAGGAGTATCATACTTTTTAAGTTTTCCATAAAAAAGAGTAACTATTCAGTTGTTAAATATGGATTTATTGGTGTAATCGACTGAATAGTTGCAAAAAAAACGCGGCATTACAAAATACCGCGTTCTCTCAACCCTATTTCAATTTACTTGACCGCAATCAGCTTTGACGAATCCGTTTTTGAACGTCAATTTCAAGGACGCCAAACGTTGCTTCGTGACGTTGCACTGTCATATTCAATGCGTGCAACATACGTTTTGCCGTATAAAAATTGGTGATAACCCGTTGCGTTACCGGAATCGGGGTTGTCGGGATTCCCAACGGTTGAGGATTAAGACCGAAGTCAATAATCAATTCTTCCGGCGTTCCTGTCACACGGCAAAAATTCGCATAACTGGCATTGACTTTGGAATCGTCAATTTGAATCGTCGCTCGCTGTTGTTGTTCCGGTTGTGGCTGTTGCTGCTGTTCCTGAACTTGATCGGAATTTTCTGTTGACACTTGTTTCTCCTTTCGGAAGATAAGATTTTAGCTCGTAAATTCAATCGGTTTCAGTTCTTTTAACACACGGTTTTTAACTTTACCGATTATACACAAAAAATCAATTCAACAAATTTCGATCTTATAACAATATAGTTTGTGCATCGTATCGAAAATTGCTCTCTCGTTTTCGCATCGAGGCGAAAAACCGGGAAATTTCAGAAAATAAATGATGCTCTTTTGACGCACCATTGTAAAAAAAGTTTACCCCAAAACAATATTTTCTTTAATTTACTACCCGATAACTTTAATTTAACATATAACTTACGCAAAAGTGAGAAAATAAAAAATTTTTTCAACACTTTTTATAACAATTCCATTGAATCTCTAACAATTTTCTCGTTTTTCAAGATTCTAAAAAATTGTATCCTTTGGCGATAACAAGAATTACCAATCGGGGCGACAGGATTTGAACCTGCGACCTTCTGACCCCCAGTCAGACACGCTAAAACCAGGCTGCGCCACGCCCCGTATATTTCATATTACATAATAATACATTGAAATACTTCATTGAACAGCCCCCCGCCCATAAAGAAGATATACAATTTTAATATTCTTCAACGATCGTTCAAAAACCGCTCTTGCAAACAATGAACGAGACTCGTTATACTTCATTTTAAAGTTGAAAACTAAAAATTTTCTGATTTTTGCTTTGTCGGTTGGAATAATTGATTGCGCAACTTTTAACTCTATGAGGTGATTTATGAATAACATTCAAATTTTTCGTTCGATTTTATTCGCTTTGGGATATTTTTTGATAACAGCGTTAAATTTTAATGAAAATGGTTATGTTTTGGCTCAAAATTCTTCGGAAACCGTCAACCTTCCAGAAGAAACCGTATCCGCATTAGGACTTTCCGCCGCGCGTTCCAATACAACAGACATTTCCGACTTGCCGAAACCGCGCGAGTCTGATCCGATACTTGGTGCGCGAATTGCAAATCTTTCGCCTTTGAACTTTGAAACGTCATTACCGCACGATCACGGTCAAATCGGACGTGAATATGACATCACGCCTTACACCAGTCGTCCAACGCAAAGCCCGTCGCCGCAACTCACGATTATCAATTGGATTCTGCGTCAAACTGGTCAAGCGGCGTGGCACACGGAACCGTTTGGTTTTCTGAACGCAACTCATGACAAATTAACGGTTTATCATACAGTCGAGATACAAAAATATATTGCGGACACGATTGATCGTTTTGTGAATCCAAAATTAAAAACGGAATCGTATTCGTTACGGATTTTTTCCATCAGTAGCCCCGATTGGCGTAACCGAAATCGTGTTGCGCTTGTTCCGATTCGGATTAACACGCCTGGCATTCAGGGATGGCTTATCGGTAAAAACCAAGTCGGCTTGTTTTTTGACGCGATCTCCAAACGAAACGACGTGCGCGAACACATTTCGTCGCACACGGCGTTGTTGAACGGTCAAACAACGGTCGTGCCGTATCATGTTTCCCGAAATTATGTCCGTGACGTTCAGCCGCGAGCGAACGTGCCGGGCGGTTATCTCACCGATCCGGCGTCGCTAAACGAAGGATTTCAATTTGAAATTACGCCGCTATTGGGGCTCGACGGCAAAACGTCCGATGTGCGGATTAAATGCGATTTTGTCGAAGTGGAAAAAATGCATCAACTGATTTTCAGTACGCCGTCCGCCGCGTCGCCAAGTAGCCGCGTTACGGTTGAAGTGCCGCAAGTGGCGAATTTTTCGGTCGATGAAATGATTTGTTGGCCCCGCGATTATGTTCTCTTGCTTGATCTCGGTATTGTGCCGATGTTAATTCCTACCTCGGCAACGCAAACGTCGGACAAAAATCTTTTGGAACAGATCATTGCTCCCGTCGCCAACTCCACACCGCCGAAACGTTCCGATGTTCTGATAGCAATCGAATTGCAAACCGTCGGAATTACAACATCTTCAACGGTGAATTCCGCTTATTCTGCAACAAATGCAACAACCAATCCCGCACCGCAGAATCAAAATTCGCCGCTTGAAATTACATTTGACCTAATATCGCCTGCCGAACAGCCGCAACCAACAACATCGACTCCACCTGTTTTGCAAAACGAAACGCCGATTTATTGATTTTTCTTTGATCGTAACGATTCTTTTTCCCAAGCCCAATAAACCCACACTGAGCAACGGCATCGTTACCCGAACGGTTTTACTATTGCCGCCCTTATTTATCACGTTTCCCTTAGTAGCCAGCAAAGCCCCCCAAACTCGCCCTTAATGCCCCAGCAGTTTCAAGTTAAGGAATTTTTTTGCCTGGCATGAGTTTTGCATAGATAAATTGTTAGAAAAGGTCGTGGTTGGCTGATTTTTTGAAAATTGGTTTTTCCCATTTTGTTTTTTGGGGTTATTTTCTCAATTTTTGTCCTAAATACCTAAACTTTTGCCAACCCGCTCATATCTCTTAAAATAATCATCCAAACGCATGTTAAATTGGTCTAAAAAAGTTAGTCGTTCATTTTGCCAAGCCGAGGCGGGCGAGCAAGGATTGCATGCGTTGCGCGGTTTTTCCGGTAAAGTCCAATTGTTCAATGAGCCAAGTGATCATGTTACGCAACGATTCTTTCAGCATAGCGCGGCAACGTTCGCCAATCGCTGTTGCTCACGATGAGGATCTTACGTGGTTCCGCATCGTTCTTATGTTTCCACAAGATCACGATGCGAACCTTGTACATCACATTCGGAATCGTAACATTCATCGCAAGATACCATTGAATGCCGTCCAATAAAATCATCCATCACGTTTTGCACCGCTTGAG
>JAIRYX010000141.1 GCA_031267635.1 Planctomycetaceae bacterium | reverse complement strand
ATGGGGGAAATCTACATGTCCGGTGGGAAGAGGGGTTGAGGAGACGTAGCAATAAGTCCCTCGCCTACTCTATGGAGTGAGGGGCTCTCACGGAGGACAGTGAGCCGTTCCGTAAAGACCGTGAGCCGTTCCGTAAAGACCGGGAGCCGCTCCGTAAAGACCGTGAGCCGCTCCGTAAAGACCGTGAGCCGTTCCGTAAAGACCGTGAGCCGCTCCGTAAAGACCGTGAGCTGCTCCGTAAAGACCGTGAGCCGTTCCGTAAAGACCGTGAGCCGCTCCGTAAAGACCGGGAGCCGCTCACGGAGGACAGCGAGCCGCTCGCGAGCGTTCGTGGAAGTTTTACGTTAGTCGTTGGAAATTAAGGAGTTATGTCGGAAATCCAGACGCTCGGAAAGATTATGTATTTGGAGAAGATTCAGCGAGTCCCGCTTCGCGAGAGATTCGCCGCTTTCTACGAAATTTCCGTTCCGCTCGGAGCGGAAACTTTACCGCATAAGTTATGAATCAAGCGGCATCGCGGGCGGCGTTTTGGGAATAGACGCAATCTCTTTGAAAGTCCGTCACGATTCCGCCGTTCTGCCTAATAAATCCGCGAGAAAATGGGTAATCTACACACGGCAATTGGATAATGACTCGCGGCAATTGGATAACGGCACACGGCAATCGGTTTTTCGTTCGTCATCCCTCCTCTAAAACATCAGAGAATAAAGGCGAGTTTGCGAGGGTGCGGTTGGTTACGAAAGGAATCGCGAGAAATTAGGGCGAAAATTGGGGATCTTTCAAATCGTTTTGGATTGAATTGTTCTCATTGCCCAAATAGGCAGAATCCGCAAAAAACTTAAACCTTGATCTTCAAAAGAGCAGCAAACGGAGGACGACCACCGTGAAATGGATCACGCGGCGAACGCAATGTCGCTAAAATATCAATAACAATATCCCAATTAATGTCATTGCAAAGGGAGGTTTTTAGCAGTTCCCTTTAGTTAAAATTGCCCATCTTTCATTTTTGAATTTTTGTGCTAGAATGAAATTTTTGTGGAGAATATCACGATTTACTCAACACGGAGCCACTTATGCCGGAACGCCGGAATGATTTACGGAACATTGCTATTATCGCCCACGTCGATCATGGAAAAACTACGCTTGTCGATTGTCTCTTGAGGCAAAGTGGGCAGTTTAGATCGTCGCAACTTTCCGGCGAACAAATTCTCGATTCTAACGATTTAGAACGCGAACGCGGTATCACCATTTTAGCGAAAAATATCGCTATTCCATATAAAGGAGTCAAAATTAACATCATCGACACGCCCGGTCACGCCGATTTCGGCGGCGAGGTCGAGCGGGTTCTTCGAATGGCGGACGGTTGTCTCGTGTTGGTGGACGCCGCCGAAGGACCGATGCCGCAAACGCGATTCGTGCTGAGCAAAGCGTTGGAAGTGGGGCTGCGTCCTATTGTGGTGATCAACAAAATTGACCGGAAAGATTCGCGGGCACATGAAGTGGTCAATGAAATGTTCGACCTGTTCATCAATTTAGGAGCGGACGACGAAACAGCGACATTTCCGTATATTTTCGCCAGTACCAAAAACGGTTACGCAACACACGATCCCGACGCGCCGGGCGAAAACATTTTGCCGCTTGTTGATATGATTTTGGAACATATTCACGGTCCGTTGGTGGATGTGGGCGAGCCGACGCAAATGCTTGTGACAACGATTGATTGGTCGGAATTTGTCGGGCGGATTGCGATTGGTCGCGTGCAGGCGGGCAGTATCCGCAAAGGACAAAATGTCGTTTTACTTCAGGAGAATGATAAAATCGTCAACGGCAAAGTCGCCATGCTTTACACATTCGACAAACTCGGACGAAGCGAAGTTCACGAAGTTGATGCGGGAGATATTGCGGCGGTGGTCGGACTTCCGGAAATTGAAATCGGCGACACAATTTGTTCGCCTGCGTTGCCGCGGGCGTTACCGCGAATTCATGTGGACGAACCGACACTTCGTATGACGTTTGGTATTAACAATTCGCCGTTTGCGGGCAAGGAAGGAAAATATGTAACCAGCCGACATTTGCGGGAACGTTTGATGCGAGAATTAGAACGAAATGTCGCGCTGCGTGTGGAAGTTGTGGACGGTACAGAGAGTTTTTCGGTTTCCGGTCGTGGCGTATTGCATTTGTCGGTGTTAATTGAAACAATGCGTCGGGAATCTTACGAGCTTTCGGTCGGCAAGCCGGAAGTGATTTACCGCGAACATAACGGCGTGATTGAAGAGCCGTTTGAAACGTTGATGGTCGAAGTGCCGGACGTAAATACTGGCGCGGTGATGGAAATGGTTGGAATGCGGCGCGGAGTTTTGCTGGAAATGAACAATCGCGGCGATATGAACCTTCTAAAATTTTCGATTCCAGCTCGCGGTTTGATTGGTTTACGGACAAAGATGCTGACCGCGACGCAGGGAAATGCGATTATTAATCATCGTTTTGAGGCGTACAAACCGCGCGAAGGCGATATGCCTGATCGCGACAACGGCGTATTAGTATCACTTGCCGGCGGACGTGTCACGGCTTATGCGCTTGACGGTTTGCAACAACGTTCCGCTCCGTTTGTTTCTCCCGGCGACATGGTTTACGAAGGAATGATTGTCGGTGAAAACGCAAGGAACGAAGATATGGATGTGAATCCGACCAAAGAGAAAAAACTTTCTAACATGCGTGCGGTTGGACACGACAAAAACGTCATTCTTAAACCGTCGCGGCAATTCACATTAGAAGAATCGCTTGAGTATATCGCCGATGACGAATTAGTCGAAGTCACGCCGACCCAAATCCGTCTCCGCAAAATTTTACTCCGCGAAATCGACCGTCGACACGCTAAACGACAGCGGTAACATATTTCATTCGTAACTATTCAGTTAACCAGTGCGGATGTATTTGGCTTGGGCAACTGACGCCATAGTTTTCTATTGCGGTTTCAAATATTATTCTCAAAAAACGAAATAATTAGAAAAAAGCCATATCTACTTGTGAGATATGCTCTCGACGACGCCTTGCTTCCCGACGGCTTCCGCCAAAAGCCGGTACGACCAGTGGGTGTTTTGAAAAATTAAAGTCGTATAAGTTATTAAGTTGACAGTCTATCAATTTATTGCTTTATAACACAATGGATTACAAATCATTTACAAAATGCAGATTTTGTTACTATGTTTTAGGAATCCACAAAGCGACTTGACATACTCCTCAACACGTGAAAATTTGTTGTTCAGTATGTTCCAAGAATCTCCAAAGTCCCAACTGTCCCTCTTGCGATTCTCACGGAATTAGCGTCTTAACTGTTTTTCCGATGTCGAAAACATGCTTTGCTTTTTTTCCTTTTCCATTGATTTCAATTTCGTAAGGAGACCTCTCCGCCGATGAATATTTCGGTTCGACTGTCCGATATTTCTTGAAACTAACAATTTCCTTTTGCCCAGTTGAAGGATTGTCGGCATAGACCAAATCATCTTGGATATTTTTTGAAATAACAACCTTGTACTTGCCAGCCGGTACACCCGGGAAACCGTAGGTTGTCATCGACACCTTACCGTCCGTACCGGTTATTGACGCCGCCCGGTACTTCGCTTCGGCAGGGGAAATCGGCACGAGTTCAATTGCTGCTTCGGCAAGCGGCGAACCGTCCTGAGTAACAACAATAGTACAAGGATACAACGGCGGTAAGTCCGACGGTTTATCGTTCGGAGAACAGCCGACAACAACTAACGCAACAATAAGTAAAATTTTTCGCATAAGTAGATAATAACTCATGTTACGCACCTAGTTGCATGACGCTCTCAAAGGAGTAAGATATTCCAATTGTCTAGATATTAGAATGCAGCATGATGGTAAAGCGGGAATATAGGTAAAATATACATTTTACATTGTCCTCGTTTTCAATTTTACTCCAAATCAACCGAAAGATGTACAACC
>JAIRYX010000138.1 GCA_031267635.1 Planctomycetaceae bacterium | reverse complement strand
CGGCGGTAACGGAACAACAAAATAGCCAACCCCTTTAGGGGTTGACGTAAAAAAAATCGAATTCATACGGAATGTTCACGGTCAACCCCTAAAGGGGTTGATCCTTGTTTTGGCTGGTTCTTCCGCCGGTTCAGTGTCAGCTCACTGGCGGCAGTTATTCACAGGACCCCCCCTACGGGGTTGTTTTTGTTCGCTAATCTTATGAGTGTAAATAAAAATACCCGTGAACAGTTACTTCAGAACTTACAAAAACGAAATTTCAAAAATAGGAGAAAAATTTGTTGTCATAATCGGCGAGTGTTGCACTAATTACCTGTGTTGCGGAAGTGAGGTAAGGCTTTTGCCGGACGAACCAATTTCAAAAAATTTCAAAAATAGGAGAAAATCTTATGACAAAAATCCATTTTTCAATCGTTTTGGCTATCGTTTTGAGTGGCGGTACGATATTTGCGCAATCAGCAGATAATCCGTACAAGCGGTATCCATTGTCACCCGAAACCAGACAACAAATTTGGGAAAATAACCGAGAATCCAGTACCGGACAAGTTCGCGATCCGCTTACAGGAAAATTCATGTCGTCCTCAAAAAATTGGGATGCCGGTCACAAGCCGGGTTATGAATTTTCTAAGCATGTTCCGAGTGCGTTTGATCGGGCGTTAACAAAAAAAGAATTTAAGGCGGAACACAACACCCCTTCTCATTATCGTCCTGAATTACCAAGCAGCAACCGGTCTCATAAATTGGAAGCCCCTAGAGATGTAAACAAATTCCCGAAACCGACCTATTGGCAAACGTTCAAAAAGAATGCTAAGCCGATTGTGAAATTTTTGTCAAAAATTACTTAACCCTTAATATTTTTCGGAGATTATTGTGACTAAAAAGGCATGTATTTGTTTTTTGTTCAGTTTCAACTGTATTTTTGAAAGGAGATTTCGTATGAAAAAGTTTTTTATAATTTTTGTGTTGATTATTGGTATTGGCGGTTTGGTTTCCGAAAATGTTCACGCAGAAATCTGGAGTAAAGTGGCGAAAACCGCCCAAACGGTAGTCATTCACGGACCGGATTCTGCTAATCTGGCATTAGAACTGACAGTGGAAAATGCCGTTGGAATGGTAGGCGACGGAGTTGGAAGTTACGCGGGCGGAGCAGGCGGAGGTTATATTGGGGCAGCGGTAGGAACTGCAATTTGTCTGGGACAGGGAACTGTAGTTGGCAGAGTTATCGGCTACTGGGGCGGTGTGTTCGGCGGCGGTTATGTCGGCGAAAAAGTCGCCAGAATAGCCTATCACCAATTGAAATAACCATTACCACGCGGTAAAATCAGGATTCTATGAAAACCAGTTTCCTGATTTACCGCTACCGATTTTCTTTATGAAAAATTATAGTACAATATGACATTAAACGTTTACCGTAATTATTCCCGTATTTCAAACTTAAACCAAATCAAAAAATATGACAAATTTAAAGACAAACAACAATCGAATATAATTATTTTTAAAACTTCCATCAGTAACTTTTTTGTGAAATGATAAAAGATTTCCAATAACAATGCCGCCAAAAATCAGAACATTCACATTAATGATGGAGTTTTCAATTGTCGTTAAAAAATCGTGTAAATTCATAAATTTGATTTTTATTGTCAGAAAGAGTAAATTTGAAACTTATGATTATTGAGAAAGGCAACAAATTGTTTTGATTGCGAATAAACGCCAAAGGTTTACGCTTTAACAGTATCATAATAAAAATCTCTCAAAATAAACAATTATTTCATAATTTATGAAATAAATTACCCTTAACATTTTTCAACCCTTTTTTTTCAAGGAACAATATTATGTCCAATAACAACAACCAAAAGAAAACCAATGCCAAACGTCTTGGTATTAAATCCGTTCTCTTGTATGGGGACGCGCAAATTGCTATCACTGCCTTTGGTAAAGGGAACGATGCCCGTGTTGCCATCAAGACCGACACCACCGGTTCAAACCTCGAACAAAAAGACGAGGAACGAAATATCACTGCACGGAAGATTTTGTCGGAAGGTAAAAAACGTGGTATTGATATTCTTGGAACAGTAGAAGGCAAGCCGCTTGAAGCAATCATTGCCAATCCCGCCGAACGTGCAGGCGAAGATTATCTGAAACTCAAATCACAACTTGAAATAGAATTTTTCGGCAGAGAATTTCCAAAAGATAACATCCGAATCCAAATCATTTACAACATTCTCGATATTCAGAAGATTCTTGGGCTGTACGTTACCGATATTATCTACGCCGTGAATAATCTGCGTCCAAATTGGAAAATAAAATATAAAAACGACAAAGGCGTGGAAGTTACAGAAGAAGAACCGGACATTGTCGGTTTGGGACACAAAAAGCAGAAAGCAGCGCTGCAAAAGATGATTTCCTATCTCGGCTTCTTTGGCGAAGCGTTCGTCATTCCGCCAAAAGAGAAAAAAAATAAGAAAGATTTAGTTACGAATAGCGATAAAATCGAGTCCGCTTTCAACCATAACATACGCGCTCTCGGTATTCTCGGTGCGGTGCGGCAATGCACCGCACATTTTAAGGACTCGGTAGCCATCTTTTCAAGCGGCGAAAAATTATGGAAGAAACTCAACATTAAGAAAGACGTTCTCGTGAGCCGAACTTACGATACCAAGGGAAAACCGATTGATGTACTCGAAACCATCGTTGATAACCTTTACCGCAAACGGATTGACGCAATCAACAAGGATTTTCTTGACCACTCGAAGATCAACTTGCGAATTCTATTCAAAATCCTCAACGCAACTCACAAGGAAGAGGACGAGCATATCATTGAGGAATATTTCCGTTTCAATATTCTCAAAGAGGGTAAAAATCTCGGTGTGAATATGAAACATCTGCGGGAAGTGATGCTCTTTGGAAAGAGAATAGAAGAAAATGGAGTGATACGATATGAAGGCGGGTATCAGCCGGAAATCAAAGACACAATGCATGATTCCTATCGCTCCAAGATTTATGCCATCACCGATTTTCTTTTGTTCAGGGAAGTGAAGGATTCAGCGGAACTGATAAAAATGGTCAGTGCTTTGCGGGAAACCTCCGACGAAGCAGGAAAAGAAACTCTGTATCAAAATTTTGCCGATGCCGTTTGGGAAAAAACTAAATCTCTCCTCGTGCCGTTCTACAAAAAGTTCAACGGCACCTTTCCTGCCTTCGATTCCGAACCGTTGGGATATGAACTCGACAACGAAGTTTCCAAACTTACCCGTTCTAATGTTCCCTTTGTTAAACTCCTTTCCCTTCTTTGCAACTTCTTGGACGGCAAAGAAATCAACGAATTGCTCTCGGCGTACATTAACAAGTTCGAGAACATTCAATCGTTTATCGACACGCTCAAAGAACTAGGAAAACCGGTCAAATTCACCGACGGATACGGGCTTTTCAATGACAACGATTGCAAACGGGCCGGACGTATTGCCCAAGAACTCCGCTTTCTTGTCAGCATCGGTAAGATGAAAGGGGATATGTCCGATGCAAAGCGGGAACTCTACAAAGCCGCTATTAAAACGCTCGGCTGCGAGGACGAATTCGTGAAAGATAACGAAACGTTTAACAAATGGCTCGAAGCAAACGTTTTGACAGGCGACAAATCAAAATCGAAAGACATCAATCCTTTCCGCAACTTCATTGCCGGTAACGTAATTGAATCCAATCGGTTTCAGTATCTTGTCCGTTATACCAAGCCGGAAACGGTGCGGGCTTTGATGCAGAACAAAACCATTGTCCGTTATGTTCTGTCCCGAATTGCAATGGCAGGAAAATCGCACGACCCGAATTCGATTCATTCCGAACAAATTGACAAGTATTACAAAAATCTCGGCTTGACCGAAAACGCTGATTTGCAGGGAAAAATCGACGCTTTGACCAATAAACTTGCTGGTTTTTCGTTCAATACGTTTGTCAACAGCAAGGATAAAATCATTGACGCTTCAAGAAACCCCGGGCGCAAGAACGTAGAAATCCAACAACTCAAAGGACTTGTCGGACTCTATCTGACCGTTGCTTTTATTGCTGTTAAAAATCTTGTCAAAACAAATGCAAGATATTATATTGCGTTTGCGGCTTTCGAGAGAGACCACGAAATGTTTAAGCAAAAACTAAATATACCGAAAGACGGCTGGAAGTTCGGTAATTATGACAATAATTTTGCTCTTACCGAGTATTTTCTCGACAAAGACGACGAGAAGCGATACATTCCCAATCCGAATCTTTCGGATACCGAAAACAAAAAGGCATTGTTCAAGTTTCTTGATACTCGTGCAGGTAAATGGCATTACACGAAAAAATGGAACGAGATACTGCGCAAGAACATTGCCGAAGCAAAAGACGTACATTCGACCGGTTGGTTGTTGACGCAATGCCGCAATCACGCCGAACACTTGAACGTGTTGACGAAACTCGACCAATATGTTGCCGAATTTGCTCCGTCCAAGATGACCTCGTATTTTCAACTCTATCACTTTGTGTTGCAAAAAATATTATGTGAAGACAAGAGTTTGCAACTCGGTGATTTGCCGGAAAAACTCAATCAATATCATTCACCGTGCGAGAATTTTATCAAATACGCTTATGTTTCGCTTGCCTACAATCTGCCGCGATACAAAAATTTAACGACTGAAGCGTTATTCGATGAAGACAGCGAATCCGGTAAGGAATTGGCTGCTAAATGGAAACAAAAAGATGAGGAAAAGAAAAAATAACAGTAACGTCTCCATTGCCGCACAAAAAATGTAACGATGCCGTCATCTCTGAATTTGCTGGTTTGAGTCATAAATTATGTGATTTTAATTGAAAAATTTTTGCTTATTTCATATTTTGGGGAAGGATTGATTTATAAAATACTGTAACTATTCAGTTGCCCAACCCAAATAAATCCGCACAGGACAACGGAATAGTTACCGTCAATTTTACCGGAACATATGATTATTGCCGCCCTTATTTTTCGTTCCAATTGGTTTGGTAACAATCAAGGATCTAAACATAAGGGCATAAGGGCGCATTTAGGGGCTATATCGGCTACTAAGGGAAACTTGATAAATAAGGGTTGCCATAGTAAAATCTTTCGGATAACTAGACTCCTTACACTTGAAATTTCGGTTTTCACTGACGCCGTTATACCGTAAAATCCGGTTTAATCTCCTTTCATAAAACTGAAAATTCAAGTGCAATGAGTATATTCAGACGCCCAGGGCGGATTTATTGGGTTGGAGCGGCTGAATAGTTACGATAGCTCATGCGTAACATGAGTAAATAAGTTTCAGTATATCATAGCCGATATGGGCGATAGAGTTTTGTCCTTGAACAACCGCTTCACGTTGTTGCGATTGCCCAACGCTCTGCGTTGCAGGTTTACTGTAGTTTCGGGGGTTTAAAACAGTTTGAGTATATATTTCAAAAAAAAATAATTGAAAGGAAAATTTTATGAACGTTACAAGTTCACAAGACAAAGCTTTTTGGGCGATGCACTTTGGAATGGCAGCAAATAATTTGCTTGCCGTTGTCCAATTCCTCGGCAAGCAGTTTCCGCGAAAAGATATAACAGCCGTAGCCGGCAGCGATACAGATACACTACTGCAAGACGACGATGTACGTCCGATTGTAGGTTCGGCAATTGTTGCGCAACTCAAAGACCCAAGGGGTAATGTTGACCGCAAACGCAAAATCATCCGTGCATTGCTGCGACATCTGCCGTTCCTGCGTATCATCGAAAAATTTAACGAAACGCCTATTAAGGACAAGGATGACCTCACACAAGCCCAAATCGCCGAAATCGAAAAACGCATGGAATATGCTCTTTCACCCGAAGGTGTTGCCGATGCTTTGTGTTATTATGCCGAGTTGCTTTACTTGTTGCGCAATTACTACACACATCATTTTCACGCCCCCGCTGCCTTTCAGCTTTTCGATAAAAACGGCAATGAAAAATATCCGAACAAAGTTCACGAATACCTGCACAATCTCGATAACATCTGGACGTACAATCTGCGTTTGCTCAAACAACGGTTCGGATATAATGAAACAGTAATGCAGTGCCTTCGTAAGAAAATCGGTCAAAAAGAGAATCCTAAATTCACCTGCCGATTCTTTAACAAAGATGAAGACAATTCCGATGTGCCTGTTTTTACAGAGCGTGGCTTGGCATTCTTCGTATCGCTATTCCTTGAGCCAAAATACATTGCGTTAATGTTTGCGCAACTTGACCAGCCCGAAGGTAAAAATACCGACAAAGCCGTTGCAGCGTTGAAAGCATATCAAACGACAACGATTCGTTTGCCGAAAAACCGCATGCAAACAGCAGACGAAACAACACCAAAAACACTCGGTATGGACGCTCTTGTTGAATTGCATAAATGCCCCGCTGAACTATTCGAGTTGTTGAGTAAAGAAAATCAGGGACGTTTTCGCATCAATATCGGTGAAAACGACGATGTGGACGATGAACGGCTTTTCAAACGGCAGAGCCGAAGACATGAAAACCGCTTTGCAACGCTGGCGCTGAATTACCTTGACCGAACCGCAAAATTCAATGGTATGGGATTCCATATTGATCTAGGCAACTACTTTTTCGACTGCTATGATAAAGGACTCATTGATGGAACACAAATGTCTGAACGCCGACTCGGAAAACGCCTTCTGACGTTTCAACGGATACAAGACGCTATTCGTGATTACAAAGAAAACAGAGAAAAGCCCAACGCAAAATACTGGGAGCCGGAAGAATACGCAACGCCGCCGAAAGAGTACCGTCAAGATATGCTGCCGCAATATCGTATCAAATGGCAGCAAATCGGGCTGTATTTCAGCGCATTGCATAGAGGACTCCCGTCCGTTACTATCAGCGGCAAAAATACGCATAATCAGAAGCCCGACTGCTGGCTGTCGCTCTATGAATTACCGCAGTTGACATTCTTGGCGGTTACTGGCAAGGCGAAAGAAGCCCAAAATTTGCTCTGTGGTTTGCGGCAGAATTGGAATACATTTTTGCAGAAAATCATTGACGGCGAAAAAATCGTTTTCCAAAACGATGAGCAATTCCGCACTGATTATAGTTTCAATTACAACGATTTGCCGGACGAATTGAAACATTTCATTAAATATGGTACGGTACGGACAAACGACATTCAACGACAAATGATTGCTATGTTAGAGCAGATGAAAATCCGTACCGAAAAACAGTTGCAAAGTTTTTTGGACGACAGCAAGTTTGATACGAAGCCGGGCAAATCGCCGAAGCGGTTTAACGCCGGTCGTATCGCTAAAATTCTCGCCGAGGACTTAATAAAGTTGCAGCGTCCGAACCAGGACAAATTGCATCAAGGTAAGCTCACGCCGCCGGACTTCCAAGCGTTGCAGGCAAATCTTGCAATGTTCAATCAATCGAAAAACGATTTACCCAACATTTTCAAGCGGGCGGGTTTCATCGACAATCCGGCGTATCCGCATCCGTTCTTGAACGAACTCGTCAACAAGTCCGATTTAATTTCCCTGCCGCACTTTTTTGAGAAGTATCTGAAACGAAAGATACAGTTTGTTAGCGACGCCGTCAAGTCGAAGGATTTTATTAACGTGCATCTCGTTTGCCGATTGCAGCGGCGATATGACCGCAAGCAAGAAAATTCATTCATCAAAAACTTTGCGCAAAAATTGCTTGCCGAACCGATGAATCTGCCTCGCGGTTTGTTTGCCGAACTGATTGAAAACGCTGCTAAAGAAAACGAAAAGTTTTCTCATCAATTCGCCACATTGGAAACACGGACAATTCAGCGGAATGGTAAGACCGTTCAATTGCCGAACAATTCGACGTTCCTTATCCAAAAATATCACGAATGGAGCGGCGACTCAATGCAGTGGTTTTATGCTCTGCCATGGGACGGCAACAGTATTCCTTTCAAACGTGTCGGCAAACTGTTTTGTACCAGCGATTGGGATAAAAACCCATTTGACATTACAGATTTGCAATCAAAATACGGCGAGATCATCAAACAACTCAACGCAAAAAAGAAAACATTGAAAGCCGCTGAACAGGAAAAATTCACGCTTCGCATCAACGCACTGGACAAATTCCTGAAACAGTATCGGCAAAGTAGATTGCAAGACATACTCTTGTTTTACATTGTCCGTGAACTGCTCGGCGGACTAATCGGTCAGGCAAAACTTGCCGACATTACGGAACAGAAAATCGGAGACGATGCGGATAACCGGTATCTGTTGGAACAAGAGCGGGAACTCGAATTAAAATACACGATTGCCGACCAGCCGCCGTCCCTTGATAAAAAAATTAAGCGGGCGGTCAATTTATCGCTCACACTTTTCGGTAAAATGAAGGTGAAAAATTACGGTAACTTCCGCCGTATGACAAACGACATTCGGCTTCCATCTTTGTTGCGGTTATTGCACGCCGCTAACAAAACAGACCGATTCGATTATCAACGGCTGCGCAATGATTTGGATAAATATGAAGAAGCCCGCCTTGCCGTATTCCGAAAAGTTCATGAATTGGAGCAAACGGTGATTACAAAATTGCCATCTCTGAAATTTGGCGCAGACGGCAAGGAAAAAGAGTACGTTGATTTCACAACGGTCGTGAACGCATTATCGCATATTCCGAAGCAGAAACTGACTGCACTGCACATTATCCGCAATGCTTTTGCGCATCATTATTATCCTGAATTCGTGTACGAAACAACGGACGGTGAAGACAAGGATTTTGCGGAATTTAATGCAACAATGTTGACGCGGCAATTCCGCAATCCGTTAATCGGCAAACCGCTGCCGGAAAGGTTGGCAGGTGGAAAACCGGCAACAATGGCAAATCGGGTACTGAAATTGGCGAGCCAATTGTTTGACGATGTTATTAAACAAGCTGGCGAATTACGGGAGATGCACTAACATATCATTGGGTGATGTTTGATTTATCGGGCAAGACAAAAAAGGAACGGCGTATCTATCGGTGCAGTTTCGGAAGGTCTTGCTCAAATAAGAATCATTGCAGGTACTCAGAATATCGCGGTACTATGAAAAAGGAGGCATTGCCAAAAATATTTTTTAAGATAAATTACACTTAAACGGTGTGATAACTCTTTAAAAACAACGTCGAAAGGAGGTTCAAATGAGGTACAATCTGTCGGTTTTTGAGAGAGAATTTGTACTTAACCTTTTGTATAACAATACCTTACAAACGTGTGT
>JAIRYX010000099.1 GCA_031267635.1 Planctomycetaceae bacterium | reverse complement strand
CCGTTCGGGCGCTTTGCCGGCTGCTAATGGATCATTTGATAAATAAGGGCGGCGATGGTTAAGTCTTTCGGATAATCGGTCGAATCATTCGTGGAATCAGTCGAATCGTTCGGGGAATCGGTCGAACCGTTCGGGGAAGCGGTCAAACCGTTCGGGCGCTGTGCCGGCTGCTAATGGATCATTTGATAAATAAGGGCGGCGATGGTTAAGTCTTTCGGATAAGCGGTCGAATCATTCGGGGAATCAGTCGAATCGTTCGGGGAAGCGGTCGAATCATTCGGGGAATCAGTCGAATCGTTCGGGGAATCAGTCGAATCGTTCGGGGAATCAGTCGAATCGTTCGGGCGATTTGCCGGCTGCTAATGGATCATTTGATAAATAAGGGCGGCGATGGTTAAGTCGTTCGGGGAAGCGGTCAAACCGTTCGGATAAGCGGTCGAACCGTTCGGGGAATCAGTCGAATCGTTCGGGCGCTTTGCCGACTGCTAAGGGGGCATTTGATAAATAAGGGCGGCGATGGTTAAGTCGTTCGGGGAAGCGGTCAAACCGTTCGGATAAGCGGTCGAACCGTTCGGGGAATCAGTCGAATCGTTCGGGGAATCAGTCGAATCGTTCGGGGAATCAGTCGAATCGTTCGGGCGCTTTGCCGACTGCTAAGGGGGCATTTGATAAATAAGGGTTGCGATGGTTAAGTCTTTCGGATAAGCGGTCAAACCGTTCGGATAAGCGGTCGAACCGTTCGGGGAATCAGTCGAATCGTTCGGGGAATCGGTCAAATCTTTCGGGCGCTTTGCCGACTGCTAATGGATCATTTGATAAATAAGGATTGCGATGGGGAATTCTTTCGGGAAAGCGGTCGAATCATTCGGGGAACCGGTCGAATCGTTCGGGGAGCCGGTAATCAGCGGTTTTTCGCTTACAAGCCGCCATTCGCAAATACGCTGCCGTCGGCGTTCCATTTTTTCCAGAGTTCGGCGCGTTCCTGTATCGAATAATACGCGAGTTCCTGCGGCGAAACAACGTCGCTGCCGACTATGGACGGTAACGTGTCGAGAGCTTCCTGGCGAATCGTGCCTGTTTCGTCAAGAAATTGAATCAAGAGCGGAACGAATTTGCGACCCCGTCGTTTGCGTATTCCTTGCGCTATTGCCAACTTTGTCGTTTTGTCGCCGGAAACGGCGAGGCGTTCCAGGGTATCCAAGCCCGCCGAATCGTTCCATTGGTCGAGAGCAAACGCCGCGTCCATGACGACTAACGGCTGTTGATGCGTTAAAAGCGGTTTCACCTTCGCCGCGCACTCCTCGCCGCCGATTGCCGCCGCCGCCTGCAACGCCGCACGGCTGACTGCGGTTGCCGGATGATGAATCTCGTTCAACAATGCCGCCATGTCGTCCGCTTGACCGTAATCTTTCATGTGCAAACACGCGCGTCGGTGCAATTCCGGCGATGTGTGCGCCAAGGAATCGGTTGTCAACGCTTTCTCAAACGGTCGGAATGTTTTCGATTGCTGCAACGGCTGCGTTTGTTGGGATTGTTGCGTTTGTGCTTGGTGAGAAACGGAATCCGTCCCTTGCCATTCGTTGTCGGCTTTCGCTAATTTCTCCGCTTGTTGGTCGGCAAAATCCCAAAGCCGCAACAACACGATTTCGTCATTTTCCCTCGCAAGATTGCCTGTTAATTGAAAATACAATAACGGCGAAAACTCGGCATGGCGTGTTTGCGCAAGCAATTCCGCCGCTGCGGAACGGCGAGCCGACGTATTGGGATTGTTCAACTTTGCCGCGACGAGAAATATCTGTTCCATTGCGGGCAACACTTCCGTCAGCAATTCGTCCGGCAATTCGCGTCCTTCCACGAAAACAGCGTATTCCAACATCGGCACAAGCGGCTGTCCGATTTCGCTTAGCCGACGAATCATTTCCTGACGTTGTTGACTCGCGGTCGGTTGTTGGATCTGTATCAGCCACTCCCGCACGCGAGAATAATCGTCCCGCACGCGAGAATAATCGACGGCGTTCGCGGTTGCGGCGGATTGCGGCGGATTCGCGCGTCGCCATGAATTGTCTTCTTGCGCAGACGGTTTCGGCAAAAGATTTTCCGCCCGTATCGCGCCGGAGCTAACGTCTTGTTGGAATTGCCGCGTAAGTTCCTGATACTTCGCTTCCCGCGTTTGCGTCCGGTCGTTTGGCGCGAACGCCGCCGCCGGACGCCAATATTCCGTAAGCAATTCCGCCGCGAGACGCCGCGTGTTCAGAATGTTACTGTCCATCGCCTCCAGAAACAACGGCGCGGACGTTTCCCGCCGCCACTGCCGCAACGATTCCAACATCGCCGCTTGAACCGCCGGGCTTACGTCGTTCAAATATTTCCTCGCGACGGCTATTGTTTGTGCATTTTCGATTTCGGCAAGCGATTCCGCAACCGCTTTCCGCACCTCCCACGCCGCGTCGTCCTGCACCGCCAACGCATGTTCCCGCAGACCGGCTTGACGGAATGCGCGAACAGTTTCCGCACGGATTGCCGGAGATTGATCTTGCAGCAGCGGTTGTAATAACGCGACCGCCTCCGCCGTCCGCAACATCCCCAGTCCGCGAACCGCCGCCAAACGCACGGAAACCATCGGACTTCTCAATCCGAGATCAAGACACGGTAACGCTTCCGGCGACCGCCACGCCGCGACCGTCAACATCGCCGCCTCTTGAATCGCCGTGTTCGGATCGCCGCAAAATTTGGGGATGCAATCAGGTAATGTTGTTTCCGTCTGCTGCGCTGGCGATAACGTTGTTGTTGCCGACGATAATGTTGTTGGCGACGGCGTTGTTTCCGGTAACGCTGCCGCCGGTAACGTTGTCGCCGGACGCTGCGGCTGCTGTTCGTTTGCCGTTGCGTCAAATCGCATTGCCGTCGCGTCGAAATTCGGAGCGTGATCCCGCCAGACCGAAATCGCCGCCAGCCGCACTTTCGGATCGCGGCTTTCCAGCGGACGGACAAAACACGGCTCTTGCGACACCGGCTTTTTCGCCGCAATCGCATACAACAACTCAATCGACAGCAACGGAACGCCCGGCTTACGGCGTCCTTTTTCATCGGTGTATTCCGCATAGACGTCCGACAGTTGCACCAACGTTTCCGTCGCCGTCGTTTTGAGCGTCCCCAACGCTTCCGCCGCCGCGCACCGCATCGGTAACGACAACGACACGTCGTGAATCCCATTCGCCAACGTTTCCCCCGTTTGTTCCTCTCCCGACCTTGCGAGAATAATTGCCGCATTCGCGCGGACAATCGCGTTTTCGTGCCGCAATAAACGTTGATAATCCGGTTGGTATTCCGGCGGCAACATCAGAATCTCCTCAATTCCCCGATGCCGCCACCGCCAAAACGAATCAATTTGAGCGGTTTCTCTTTTGCGGTACCGTTCCAATTCAAGATTGGCAACCCAGTGATCCTGGAAAAGCGGTGCGAGATTGTTATGCGGTACGCTTTCCTGATCCTGCCTTTGAGCGTCCGCCGTAGAGTTGCTTGGCTTTGGCTTGAGGACGGGGGAATTTAACGCCGCGTTGACAACGCCCTGCGACGAAGAGGGAGACGGCTCGTCCGATCCGACAGAAGACGGAGAAACAGAAGACGGAGAATACGACGCTTGCCGAATGTCATTCGGCGTTCGTTCCCCGCTGTCGGACGGCGGTGTGTTTTGCTCAAAAATCGCGGACGCGGAAGCATCCGGTTTTACAGCGGAAGCGTCCGACGAATTGAAAGCGGAATGATGCGAACCGGATAACCAATCCGCCGCGCTCGGCGCGTCGGGCGATTGAAGCCAGTTTCCCTCCGCCGCGTCTTGGTTTCTTTCCGGTTCCGTCAAAGGATTTTGGAACGGTTCCGTCTTTTGCCGCGTTTCGGGAACGTTAAACGGATCGCTGGAAATTTTCGGACGACGTGAAAATACGTTAAAATCCCCTAAATGGCATCCCGCAATACACAGCGGCAATATGATAACGGCAAAGGCAACGCGGAAAGCGGAAAACGGCGAAAAAGTCTGAATTTCTCGCTTTGGATTTTGCGTTCTGTCTTTTGCGATTTGCGTCTGTAAGCGTTTCTGACCGAACACGGCGACGTCCTTCCTAACTGCCCTCGTGAAACAATATCTCTCTCATACAAAGCCGCGCAATGTCGCTTGGCATTTTTCAACGCAAAATACCGATAAATTTGACGTCTTTCATCTCAAGGGGAATTGAGGAGCTTCGTACTATTTTGTCTCTATTGACAAAATTTTGCGAATCCTACGAAAGAATCTCCCCCAAAACAAGAGCATTTTGAGTAAAACGCCGAAAAACCCTTCCAACATCCCCAAAGCGAGTCGTCCCAGGGACAATGAAGTCCCTTTTGTCTTCCGAAACTTTTATTCTCGATAAAACCGGTTGGCAACCGCGTATTCTGTCAGAAACAGGACGAGAATCAGCATGAGAAGAAGCGGGAACAATTCGCGCCCGCTTTGGGAACGGGAAACGCCAAATTGATGCAGAGGCGAGACGGCGTTTGGTTCGGTGCGGGCGATTTCGTTCGTGATGCGGGCGTCGTTTGTTTTTACGCGGAGACGTTTCGTTTCCATAAGATCGCCGAACAACGATTTCATTTGTTCTTCATTCATTCGCGTCAAATCCCACGTTTGCGGCGGAACACATACGCTAAAACCGGTCAAAAAAGACGGCGTCCCGTTGTTGGGGGATTTATCGAACACCGCGTAATTTCCCGGCATCGCGGCGGCGGGATAAGCGATGACATGGCGGAGCGAATCGGTCATGATGCGGACAAAGTCTTCCGAATTTCCTGACGGCGGCTGCACGACGCACGAGGCGGGAAAGAGCGGAAGATTCGGATGCAACACCGCCGTTTGTCCCGTTTGGTAATTCAGATTTTTTTCGCCGGCTCCAATCAAAAATTGCGCCATCCCGTCGCTCAACATGACAAACAGCCATGCCGCTTCCGGCGAAGTCGGCAGTTGATTCCATGAAGTTTCTGCCGGCAGGTCGGACACCGGCGTTGTCATTACAAGCGATCTTCCCTGACCGATTGACCGCGTCAGAATCGCCGGTCGCCCGTCGGAATACGACATAGCAACGCTCGTTCCCGCAGCCGGATTGTTCCCATACCAATAACGGAACACCGGAACCGCATGCCAAGGAATTGCCGCCGCGTCCATCTCTCGAAACGGCTTGAGTATCGGATGCGTTTTGTCCGCAAGAGTCAGCCATACGCCGCCTTCCAGCTTGCGTGCCTGCATTTGCAGCGTGATTCCGAGCAATTCCTGCGCCGCGTCTTTGTTAAACGTTGCGGGATCGGCGTTTTTTCCTAAAATGACCGCCGCTCCTTTTCCGTCATTGACGTATTGAAGCAGCTTCTGCCAGCTTGTCTTCGGAATCGGCGGCGGATCAAGAAAGAAGACCGCTTCATATTTTGCCAACTCTTTCGAGGAAAGCCGCTCCCATTGCGTAAGCGAAAACGTGTCGATCCGGTACGGAACGTTTCCGCGTTGCTGAAAACGCGACGGAGCTAACGCTTCCCGCAAAAATGCCGAATGAACGTTGGGCGGCGCGACAATCAGCAATAACGGCGGCGGCTGCACTTCGACCGTAAAGCCG
This sequence comes from Planctomycetaceae bacterium, assembly GCA_031267635.1. Classification (GTDB taxonomy): domain Bacteria; phylum Planctomycetota; class Planctomycetia; order Pirellulales; family Thermoguttaceae; genus WRMR01. The sequence continues at coordinate 7,063 of JAIRYX010000099.1, read as the reverse complement.
ATTTCATCGTTTTCGGCAAGCGCGTCGCGCGAAGCGAGCCGGATGACTCCCTGATTGATTCCTTCCGGCAGCCCGGAAAGCTGAAACACGATATTCCGCCGAGAAAGTCCGTCGGGAAACTCAACCGTTTCCGTTCCCCGTTTCTCTTCACCAACCGTCGGAAATGTTTGTGGATTGTCATTTGCCGCCGATCGAACGTTGTTGTTCAGAAAGATTTCCGCCGTCCGCGATTCCGCTTTGCCGAGATGCGTGATTTCCACCTCAATCCGAAGCGGCATTTCGGTCGAAAGAATTTGGTCGGACAACGCGACCCGCGTTAATGCCGTATCGTTCATTTCCGGCGTCCCCACGTCGATTAGATACCAAACGGCGTCGGGCAATTCCGCCAACGCCGTTTTGAGCAAAACGCTCGCATTTTCAGTCCAGCTTGCGGCGGTTAAATCTGTAAAGAGATAAATCTCTTGTTGTTTGTCCGTGTCCGTCTTTTGTTGGAGCAAATGCGCGGCTTCGGCAATCGATTCCGGCAACGTCCGCCCGACGGCAGTCAACGCAAGCCGGTCGATCCGTTCTTGCGCCGCAAGAATATCCACCTGAAACGAGGCGGGAATCCGTTGCGAACTCAACACCGCCGCCTGACTGTCTCTCGGCAATTGTCGCAAGAGCCGCGTTGCCAGTTCTTGGGCTTCGGCAAGGCGTGTTTTATTTGCGGCGACGTAACCCATTCGAGGCGACGTGTCGAAAATCAGCACGGCAGCCAATGATTCCTGCGAAACCGGCAAATGCAAAGCGGCGCCGCCCTGCCGCCACAACGCCGGACGCGCCAGCGCAATACCGATCAGGAGAAATACTAACATTCGCAACGCCAGCAGAACAAAACGACGCAAGCGAAATCGACGTTGATTGTCCGCAAAACGCCGCCGAAGGAAACGAAGTGCGGGAAACTCGTATTGTTGCAGCCGTCCTTGCATCATCCAATGCAACATCACCGGAATCAACGCGGCGGCAACTCCTCCAAGTATCAGCGATGCGGTTAGAAATGTCACCGGAGTCTCCTTTAGAGAGATGAGTCGATCAATCGGAACTCAATTTGGGATTTTTTCGTCGAGCAGAATTGCCATCCAACGAGTTTCGTCAAACGCTTGCAAAACAATTTTGACAACAATCGTTAATGGCGCGGCAAGGAAAAGCCCAATCGGACCAAGCAGCCATCCCCAAAAAATCAGCGACAGAAAAACAACGACGGTCGAAATCCCTAACCCATGTCCCAGTAGTCGCGGTTCGAGACCGTAACCAATCAACGATTCAATCACGAACAGTCCGATCACTAATGTCAGCACGCCGGGTAAGCCATTGTCGATAAAAATCAAGAGCAATGGCGGAATCGCGGAAACCATCGCGCCGATGTTTGGAATAAAATAAAGGAAAAACGCAATCAATCCCCAAAGTAAAGCGTACTTAACGCCAATGATATAATAAAAAACGGCGACAACCGTGCAAGATAAAAGATTGATCATTCCTTTGTAAACAATGTAACGTCGCACATCGTCCGCGATTTGACGGAAATGCTCATTCGTGATTGGGCTGTTGCCGAACGCTTTCGCCAGTTTTGCCGGAAACCTTGCCGCTTCAAATATCATGAACATCAGAATAATTAAAATCAGCAACGTATTTTCCAGAAAATGTTGTAACCGCTTCGCGCTCCACGTTACCCACGAAATGAACGTTTGAGAATCAAATTTTGAGAACGTCGGAGCTTCCGGCGTTTCTTCGGCAAGCGGTAATTGTTCCGTTTGCGGATCATTGATGTTTTCTGAATCTTGCGTCTTTTGTTCGTTATTAGTCTCTTTTGTGCTTTTTGAATCCGGCAAAGAGAGTCCGAACTCTAAACTTAGACCGTACTCTTTTAATTGATTTTTGGTTGTTTCCAGATTTTTGACAATTTTTTCGGAATATTCCGGCGAATGTTTAATAAAATCGCGTAGCGACGCGCTGACAATCCACCCCAACACCAGGAACAGCAATAAAATAACGCCGCCGACAATTCCGAAAGCCAACAAACTCGGACATCCTTTAGCATACAACCATCGAAGCGGAACTAATAGCAATATTGTAATAAATAACGCTAATAAAACCGGGGTAACAATCGTACTTGCCGCTTTGATTCCCGCCAAAATCACGACCAATGCGGCAAAGAAGATGGCGGAACGTAAAACAACAAAATTTTTAAAAACAGATTGAGAGAAATTTTCCGATTGCAAACCCGCGTTTGACAACGAACGATTGGCAGAGGCGTCATTATGGAGGCGTTTTGACATAAAATCCCTTATTCTTGGAGAGCGTATTTGTTTTATCGTATTTGCGGATTAAAAAGTTTTGTGGAAACATGAAAATTTTAACGCATGCTTTTGCTTCTGTCGATAAATACTACTGTCGCGTTTGATATTCATTCAACGCCGGCAGCATCGCTCATCCGGTTTCGTATCGCCAATACATCTACATCTTTCATAATTCTCTACTGTAGCGTAACAAGTTGTCTATTCGTGTAGCAACAAATGATGATAAAAGGAGATTTTTTAAAGGAGGTACTTCAAAATTTGGAAAATATTCGAGCATTTTACAAATTCTTGTTGACAATCGAGAAAATTCCGATTAAAATGAAAAATAATAATTTATTGGCAGACTCACAGTGACTTTTGCCTTTCAAATTCTCAAAAACTTACAATGAAGAGGTTTCAGCGATGAAAAAGCTAAACAAAGCGTTTAATTTTCTTGGATTACACCAAAATATATCGGGGGGGGGGGGTACGCAATATGGTTAAAATACCATATTTTGCGTGCGATTTCACTCTTTTTTGCCCGTGTTATTGCGAGCATTTCTGCCCGATTTGGAAAACAATCTTCTGTTCGCCGAGCGTTTACGCTGGTCGAATTACTCGTGGTGATTGCAATCATTGGTATTTTGATTGCGCTTCTGTTACCTGCGGTTCAGGCGGCGCGGGAAGCCGCACGGAGAATGCAGTGTACGAACAATGTGAAACAACATGCGTTGGCGGTTCACAACTATCACGATGTTTACAGTTCCGTTCCGGGCTTTGGGTGGGGACCGTACATCAACTATTCCCCTCACATCGGCTTGCTTCCGTTTACGGAACAGCAAGCACGGTTCGATTTGATTGAATCGGTGAAAACCGATACAGCTCGATATAGACCCTATCAGGACTTTGAGGCATGGAAAGTCCCAATCAAATTTCAATGTTGTCCGTCCGATGCTCTCTCCGTCGTCGGCTCCAGTGGGTTTACTGCAACAAATTATTGTTTCTCGTTCGGAGATTTTGAAAATGAATATCAGGGCAGAAGTATTTCAAGCACCGGTAATCAGCCGAATAATACCCGAACATTTTTCCAACAAACGACACACGGCAGTTGGTGGAACACGGGAAACGGGATTCCGCTAAGCTTATCTTTTGCGGTGGCAACCGACGGATTGAGCAATACAATCCTTATTAGCGAACGTGTTTCAAAACCAGATGTTTCGGCTAATTCCAGTACTCCGGCACAGTATAATTCCACTAAAGGAGGAATCCTTGCAGGGGAAACGGCACATTGGACAAATCCGCAGATTTGCTTGACGTACAAAGGAACGGGAATGACTTATAGTAATTATCCTTCCGCCGCCAAACCATTGGGCGGTCAGGGAACATTTTTCGGATATTACGGAAGTTACTGCACAAGATTTAATACGATTTTGCCGCCCAACAGTCCAAGTTGTTCCTACAATGCAACAGATTTAAATCTTGTGGCATTACTACCACCAACAAGTAATCACAGCGGCGGAGTTAATGCCGGTATGTCCGACGGTTCCGTCCATTTTATTTCCGATACGATCAATGTTGCATTCGGCGTTAATCCTGCGAGTTCAGGAACTTATGCCGGACAGCCGGTTTCAGGAAAAAGCATGAAGTATGTCGGGTATTCCGGCGTTTCCGCGTTCGGAATTTGGGGAGCATTAGGTTCAATCAACGGCGGTGAATCCGCTTCGGTACAATAATTTTTCATTTTACGAATGATCGGGCGGTTTTATTGAAACCGCCGATTGTTTTCAATTTCAAATTTTACATACTAAACATTATGACAAACAAAAAATCTTTTGTTATTACGGTATTTGTGTTGTCGGTTATCGTACTGTTTGTTTTTGGTTGTTCCGTGAACCGATTAAGAGGTTTGGTTCCGGTGGAAGGAATCGTCTTTTATGATGGTAAACCTGTTGCGGAAGCAAATGTTACATTTTATCCTGAAAATCAGGAAAATCGTACCGCCGTTGCTTTGACCGACGCAAACGGAAAATTTAAATTGACGACATTGGAAGCAAACGACGGGGCGTTTCCCGGTGCGTATAAAGTAACCGTCGTGAAATACTCTGCCCCGCCCAATATTGACGCCAATATAAATAATATGTCCGGATTGGAAAAGAGCGCTGCGATGAAAAAATATCTCGACGCCAAAGATGAGGTAAAATCGTTGTTGCCGACAAAATATGCCGCACCAAATACATCGGGATTGACTGTTACGGTTTCCACCAAAGGTGTAAGAGACTTGAAACTGGAATTATAGAGTCGAACGGCATTATTTCTCTGACCGAAAATAAGGTTAGTGAACATGCCTAACCAATGATAGTATAATCATGCTCAATTGAATATTCGAAAATATCCACTTGAGTATGATTTGTATTTTTTACCCATTTCATTTTTTTTGAAAAGGAAAAACAAAATGAAAAATTTTCCGATACGAATACCACGCCGTTCGTTCATTAAAACGGTAACGTCTGCTCTTGCTTTACCGATGATTGTTCCATCTCATACCATGTTGCAGGGACAAGATAAAAAAAATACATTACCGCGTTTTGCGGTTATTTCTGACACGCATTTCGGAAGTAACATAGGATTAGGATCAACGATGAAAGTTCCTCATGCGTTGAGAAATCTTCTTGGCAATGGACGGATTGATGCACTTTTTGTCGTAGGTGATCTTACCGATAATGGTAAAGAGTATGAATACAATTCGTTGTTGAAGGTTTTCTCGGATAAAAAAAATATTCCGGCTGGACTTCAAGTTTATTTTATGATGGGTAATCACGATCATCATAACAAGTCTGTTGATGCGGAAAAGTTGTACATGAATAAATTGCAACAACCGTTACATCAATATGTGGAGATCAAAGGTTATCCTTTTATTACTGTTAGTCCGTCATCAAGTGATGGTCATAGCTTTAGTAATGATGCAAAAAAGTTTTTATCAGAGAAGTTGGCGATGTCCGTGCAAAAATACCCTAATAAACCTGTTTTTGTTTTTTTCCATTATCCGCCGTTGAATACTTGTTATGGTTCGGCTGTGGACAATTGGGGTTCGGATGCTTTAATGTCTATTTTGGCGGGTTATCCGCAAGCTATAGTTTTTTGCGGGCATTCGCATTTTCCGATTGGTGATCCGCGATCCATTCATCAAGATAAATTTACAACGGTAAATGATGGAAGTACAAATTATACCGGAGTTGAAAGAAATGAAATAAGTAAAACATCAATTCATCCTGAAAATTTTGACAACATCACAGAAGGTTTAATTATCAATCTTTTACCAAGCGGCGATATTGAAATAGAACGGTGGGATACTTTCAGAAATGAAGAAATTTTACCGAGGTGGACGGTTGCAGCTCCTCATGATGGAAGTCAATTTAAGTATAAAAACCGCATCGACAATGATGTCCCGAAATTTGTTGATGGTGTGAAGCCGGTTGTAAGCGATCTTGCGGTTAACAGTTGTGTTGTAACTTTTCCGCAAGCCAAAGACAATGAAATAGTACATCATTATTTGGTTGAAATATTGGAAGGAGACGAGGTAATCACATCAATCAAAAAATGTTCGCAATTTTATTTGAACAGTTGGACGCCTTCAGAATTATCGGTGCATTTCTCAAAATTACCGGTTGATAAAACATTCACTGCAAGAGTAACTGCAATTGATTCCTATAAAAATAATTCCATTGCAATTCAAAGCGATCCGTTTTCATTGCCGATAAAATAATCTTACGCTATTTTTTTGCGTTGTTCTTGCGTTTCAATTTGCGGAGAAACGAATTCAGAAGGTCTAGGGCGACAGCACGTTCCAACGCAGCGTCTTAATATACCCGCGAACATGTCCGACCTTGTGGTCGGTTTTCAGTTTTCGCGTTGTAAACACTCCCAAACCGCAATCCGTTCTATTAATCCTGATACCTTTAGGAAAATGTTTGATAAAATGCGGACGATGACGTTGGAGAATGTTTTCTATTTCTTGATCGGTCAATTCGCACGACTTTGCATCGCTGGTACCTCGCGTTGTCCAAGACAATCAAGATCGGAAGTCCTGCATAACGTTCCGACAATTTTCGCAATAATTCGCAAACCTGCGTCGCCGTAATAGAACTATCGTTCATTATATTTGTCAACTCACCCGTCACGACATTGTAAGCCCCCAACATATTTCAACGTCGCTGTCCCGACGGGCTTCGAATAAAAACTCGGTAACTAGTCAGTCGCCCAGCCAAATATATTAAAACTACTTGAAATTTATGTCTTCTCACAAAGGCACGGAACAACAAAGAATTTCTTTTTTAGAATCCTTCGGTGTTCTTGGTTGCTTTGTGAGAAACAAATTTTAAAATGTGATAAGTATAAATCCGCACGGCAACTGGGTAACCACCGTCAATTTTACCGGAAAATATTATTATAAATAAGGGCTGAAATGGTAAAGCCGTTTGGGTAATTGCAATGGTAAAAGTCTTTTGGATAAGGATGCAGTTACCCAGTGTGGATTTATTTGGCTTGGGCAACTGACGCCATAGTGTTGCATGAAGCCATAAGACTTCAAAGCGTTCCCGAACACAAGGATTCGGATGATGAAATCGCAAATGATGAAACGTTTGTTTTTCCTGTTCTGTACCATCTCGGCGAAGCATAGTAACCTCCTTGGTAAAAACGGAATCGCCTCAATACAACGCCAACATTACAACCAATACAACATGGTTTTG
>JAIRYX010000093.1 GCA_031267635.1 Planctomycetaceae bacterium | reverse complement strand
AGGGAAACTTGACAAGTAAGGGCTGCAATAGTAAAATCTTTTGAATACCTTTACAGTTGGCCAGTGCGGATTTAGTTTGGCTTGGGCAACTGAATAGTTACTTTATAACAATGAAATCACGTTTCCAAAAACCTATTTTTCAGGTGACCACAAATAAGAAAGCCCCAAAAATGAAAATGGCAAAAAAAACAGTTTATTTGACGCTACTTTTTGCGTTGTTGGCGACATTTACGTTGGCGGAAGAAACGTCTGTACAATCCGCGTTTGAACCGGTAGCGACTGGCGTGGTGCGTTCTGATACGAAGCCGCAAAAACTCGTTGTCAATCTGAACGGCGCGTCCGACCTTTATCTTGTTGCTACGTTTGCTAACGATTCCTACGACAGCGATCAAGCGATTTGGGCAGAGCCGACATTGTTTGACGCAGACGGAAATGCGGTTCGGTTGACGGCAATTGTTCCGGTAGATGCAAAAACCGGTTGGGGAACGCTTATCACCAATAAAAATCATCAGGGAAATCCGCTCGAAATTGCCGGAAAAAAATTCGCTTACGGTTTTTGGGCGCATGCTCCGTCAATTTTGCATTTCAAACTCGACGGAAAATACGCACGGTTTGAAACTCAAGTCGGTCTCGACAGCGGTTCGCAACGAGGCACGGTCGTGTTTCAGGTGCGAAGCGACGCAGTGCCGTTCCCAAGTCAAGGTTCTTACACGAAAAATTATAATCGTTCCGTAACGCCGGAAGTACCGTCGGCAGACAAAGCGGAAATTCAATTTCACGCCGACGCCGCGAAACAACTTCTTGATCAGGGAGTTGAAGAACTGCTTTTCATCCGACGTTTGACGTTCACATCGAACCACGTTTACACTGATTACATCAACAGCCGTTGGATGCCAGGCGGAGGACTTTGCGTTCTCAATTTGAAAACCGGCAAAGTTCGAGAAATTCTTCCCGAATTGACAAAAACCGGTGTTGTCAATTGGTTTGATCTTTCGTTTGACGCAAAGAAAATCGTGTTTGACTTCAAAAAAGGAGCCGACGACGGTTACAGAATTTATGAAGTCAACGTGGATGGAACCGGTTTGCGGCAACTTACGTTTCCTGAACCGAATGAAGCGGAACTTGTGAACAATTATCGGCGCGGGTATCATCATGGCACGGACGATATGGATCCGTGTTATCTTTCTGACGGCGGTATTGCGTTTGTGACGACACGATGTCAGTTCGGCGTTTTGTGCGACGCGGGCGACAGTTTCACTGTTAAAAATCTTTATCGCATGAACGGCGATGGTTCCGTGATACGACCGCTCACTTATAGTCCGCTCAGCGAAGCGACGCCGACGCTCCTGCCCGATGGACGAATTCTTTATCATCGGTGGGAATACGTCGATAAAGCGGCGGGAAACTGTAAAGCGTTATGGGCGGTTAATCCCGACGGAACCGGTTCAGTAGAAATTTACGGCAACACGATTTCATTTCCTGAAACCAAGATTCAGGCACGCGCTGTACCGGGCGAGCCAAACAAAATTGTAATGCTCGGCGCGTCTCATTGGATCAACAACGCGCTCGGAACGGTAATTCTTGTCGATACGAAAAAATCGATTCGGAGCGTCAATACGATGACATACATTACAGACGATGTTGCGGCGTTTGCTCACGACGGTTTTCATTTCAAAGACGAAAACGGAAAATGGTATCATGACAAAACCGGCAAACCCGGCCGTTTGTTCCGTAACCCGTATCCGCTTTCGTCGTCGTTATTTCTCGCATCGCACAAACCGGCGGGATTGGAATGGTCGGATTCCTCTGGCTATGACATTGTGTTGCTCGACGGCAACGGAAAAGAAACCGTATTGCTCAAAGATTCGGCTGTTTCGTTGTGGGAACCGTATCCGCTTGTTCCGCGAGAGAAGCCGCCGGTTCCGACTGGAATGCCAACGGATGAAGAACTTGCGAAACAAGGTTTGGCACGCTGTTTTGTCACCGACGTTTACGCCGGAATGAATAACGTGAAACGCGGCGAGGTCCAATATCTTCGGATTCTCGAACAAGTGCCGCGTTCATGGTCGGCGCGGGTAAACGACAACGGCGACACTGCCGGAATGGCGCATAAGGCGGTCGGCGACGGATTTTTGAGCGTCAAAGTGCAGCATGGGATTGTCCCTGTCGAAGAAGACGGAAGTGCGAATTTCCTTGTTCCGGCTGACTGCCCGATTTACTTTCAGGCGTTAGATAAAGATTTTCGAGCAATTCAAACGGAACGGACTTATGTGAATTACCGACCAGGCGAAACGCGAAGTTGTGTCGGGTGTCATGAAACGCCGGACATGACGCCAGTTACAACAAATTCCGCATCGAAAGCGATGCAGCGTGCCGCGTCGATTCCCAAACCACAGCCGACGCAACAGGAAGCGAAAATCGTATTCGATTACGAACGGCAGATTCAGCCGATTCTTGATAAGCATTGTGTCGAGTGCCACGCTGGTTCGAAGGCGGCGGAACTTGATCTTCGCGGCAATCAAGCGGGAACGTACAGCGTTTCGTATCAATCGTTGATTAAACTTTCCAAAACGCCGCATCAACTTCTCGGTAACCGTAAATACCGCGACGAAGACAATGCGTCCAATGGCATTGAGTACATTCCGCCATATGAAACCGGCGCGTTATCCAGTCCGTTAGGAGCGTTAGTTCGCGGCGAATATCAGACAGCATGGAACAATGAAAAAGTGAATCTTTACGCGGAAAAATTGTTACAAAATCATAAAGACCTCAAATTGTCAGAAGCGGAGAAACTTGTCATAACGAACTGGCTTGATGTGAATTGTCAATTTTATCCGGCATATTGGGGACGAAAAAATGAAAAATTCCGCAACAATCCCGACTTCCGCCCGGTATTCACCTTTGAAGAAGCACGAAGCCGCATTGCGCCCGTTTGGGCAAACCAAACCGAAACACAAAGTATTAGCAAGTAAAAAATATCTGCTTATTTCATATTTTGGAGCAAATAGATTTTAAAACACTTAAATACTCATTCATGTTACGCATGAGGTCTGTGTCAGTACTTTCCATTGGGAACTTCTAAAAACATCATTTTCAACAAATTCGACTATTGAAAAATAAGGATTTGCTGATACTAGAAAGAGTTTTTTAGAAGTTCCCCATTGTAATTGCCCGCATTTTTTTGTAAAATGATCCGTATCTTTTTAGAAGGTAACTATTCAGTTGCCCGAACAGCTTTATTATTGCAGCCCTTATTTATCAAGTTTCCCTTAATAGCCAACAAAGCCCTCAAAACGCCGCCCTTATGCCCTTATTTTTCAATGGGCGCATGTGTTGAAAATGAGGTTTTTGGAAGTCCCCTGCTGTGTTAACTAGTCGTCCCTGAAAAATTTCCGGTGAAAATTTCATCGTCGCGATCTTATCAGCCACAAGTTCATTTGGTTCGCAAGCCAAGCGGTATAGCAAGGCGAATACGAAAAAATCAGCGTGGAACCGGGCGGTTCGCCGTTTCTTGGATGAAAGTTGCGCAGCCGGACAAAGAACGGGCAAGAGAGGTGTCCGTTATTTTCTGAATCCGTTCTCGGAGTCGTGAAAGTCACGTAAAGGAGAAGAAAAATGTTGCTAGAGCTTGCGTAGAATCTTCCTCATGTTGAATCCCGCCGCAGCGCCAATCG
>JAIRYX010000514.1 GCA_031267635.1 Planctomycetaceae bacterium | reverse complement strand
GGAAAATATTTTACACGAGAACTTTCCAATCAACTTAAAGAAAAATTTAAGCAAGAAGGAGTAAAAAATATGTCAGTATCTGTTTTAGACCAACTCGTTGAGGAAGGATTTGAACAAGGAATTGAACAAGGATTTGAACAAGGCGAAGTCAAAAGAGAAAGTAAAGCCATTTTGCGCACGCTGAATAAGCGTTTTAAACAAGTTCCGAAAAAAATTGAGAAACGTCTTTTTTCAATTACTAATCTTGAAAAACTTGAGAATTTGGCAGATTTTGCTTATGATTGTACAACGCTTGCTGAATTTGAAAAAGCGTTAAAATAAAAGCAAGAAATGGACGATGCGGCGTTTCGGAAAAACGCTGCATCTCTTGAAATCATTTATGACAGCAAAGTTTAGATTCTGTAAACAATTCTCAAACACATCATAGCGTAATCGGTTCAGAAAACGGACCGATACTTTCCATACCACCGCAACAAGGATCGCACGGATTGGTAACAACCTGCGACGAACAAGCGTCTGTTGTAACCACATAACTCGATTGCATCGGCATGACTTGCGGCTGACGAGTTGGAAACAACGAACCTTTATCACAAAAACCTTTGAATCCATTGCAACCAGTCGAAAAACCGACTACGGCGACAGCAATCGCAAACAACACACAAAACTTTTTCATAGGGAGGACTCCTGAATAAATAGCTTTTTTATTTTCGACATCATCGGGAAGGCAGAATAAAGAATCACCGGAAACAGGTGCAAGTTTAATCATCTCCGGTGATTTGTAATTTATGATCAATTGCATTCTGAACCATGAACGCTGAAATAATTACTAATGTTTTTTTTGCAAACATTCCAGCATTCATTGCAAGGTCTCAATCAATCATCCTGACAACGTAATCTACACCAGAGGAAACAAAATGCAAATCGAACTTTTCTTTTTTAACCATGTTTTCTGATTTGGTTATTGTTGTATCGTCGCATATCGTTTTATTGGCTTATCTTAACAAGAGACACGAGACTCAATCTGTTAGTAGGGGGTTTCAATCAATGGAAATATGGCAAACCAAATTGGAACCTGTAACCTAAATAAAAAATTGGGGTTGCTCTTTGGAAATTCCAAAAATTTGATAAAATACGCAAAAACTTACTGTATTATTTCTATCGCAAAGATTGATTTTTTAGCAAACTCCGTATGTCTCCCAAACACACTCTTAATCTTCGTAATCAGCAACCGATATGTTCGATCATTTCGCTCGGATGTCCGAAAAACCTGATTGATAGTGAAATCATGGTTGGAAAAATGTTGGAAGCGGGGTTTCGGTTTCAGGAAAAAACTGATAATGCCGATGTTGTGATCCTCAACACATGCGGTTTTCTGCACGACGCGAGAAGCGAAGCACGTGAGATTTTAGAGTTGCTCATCAAAGAAAAAAATGCGGGACGGATGAGAAAAATCGTCGTTGCCGGATGCGCCGTGCAAGTTGAGCGGGAAAAGCTGCAAGAGATGTTTCCGGCAGTTGATTTCTGGTTCGGAATCTTCGACGAATTTCAACCGGAAAAACTAAAAAATCAAAACGCAGAACACCGAACGCAAAATAATACAGAAAGTGACACATTGCAATTACAAAGCTTCTTGCCTTCCACTTCTCATCAATCTCCTTGCGCAATTCTTCCGCCTCTCGCCTCAGCTTTTCCGCTTCGTCATCAACTCACATTTCCACATGTCGCGTATTTGAAAATCGCGGAGGGCTGTTCGCGGCATTGTGCGTATTGTTTGATTCCGAAAATTCGCGGCAAATATATCAGCCGTTCCAAGATAGAAATTCTTGACGAAGCCAAACGTCTTGCAGATAATGGCGTGCGGGAAATGATTGTTATCGCGCAAGAGACGAATTTTTGGGGGATGGATACTGTCGGTAAGCCGGAATTAGCGTGGCTTCTCGCTGAATTGCAAGAAATTTGCGGAATCGAATGGTTGCGGCTGATGTACACTTATCCCGCTTATTTTTCGGAAGAGCTGATTGAATTGTTTGCGTCGGGCGGAAAGCTGTTGCCCTATATCGACATGCCGTTGCAACATTCGCACGATACAATTTTGCGAAACATGAACCGCAAAGTCACCAGAGCCGAAACAGAAGAGTTACTTGGTAAATTGCGAGAACGTATCCCACATCTTGTCATGCGGACTTCATTGATTACCGGATTCCCCGGCGAAACGGACGCGATGTTTGAAGATTTGCTTGCGTTTACCGACAAGCAGCAATTTGAGCGTGCCGGCGTGTTTCGGTATTCGCGCGAGGAAGGAACGGCTGCTGCCGAAATGCCCGATCAAATTGACGCGGCGGTTAAAGAAAAGCGTTACGCTCGTTTGTATGAGCTTACGGAACAGTTGACCCGAAACTGGGCGGTGCGGCAAATTGGCAAGCGGCTTAACGTCCTCATCGACCAGCCGGAATGTGATAAACGTGGTCGTCCGATACGCGGTGTTTGGGTCGGACGCACTTACGCCGACGCTCCGACAATTGATCCGGTGGTCATTGTTACGGAACAATCCGCCGCTCCGAAACATAAAACATTGAAAAAAAAGGAGAATGCTTCTCACAGCATTCAAGCAGGACTCGTTATCTCATGTGAAATCATCACAACCGACGGAGTAAATTTAATCGCCGTTCCAGATTGAAGATTTTAGATATTTTGTAACTATTCAGTTGCTCAGTGCGGATTTATTGGGCTTGGGCAATTGAATCGTTACAAATAAAATTTTGGAGATTTGAGCAGTTTTTGCTGGATATTCTTTTATCTAATAACGTTTTATGCCGATATTAACAAAGATGCTATTGAGAATAATTTTCAATATTCGAGAAAAAAATCGTTTTTATTAGTTCAGAAACGAAATTTTGGCTGATTTCGTAAAATTAGTGTGATTTTTGTTAAAAATCCTCAAGCTTTGCGGAAAACGCTGTCAAGAACAATAATTATTCATAAGAAGAACGATGAAACGAGTTGGTTGGTGGTTCACATTTTTAGGAATACTTTTTGCAATAATTGCATTATTGTGTTGTCGGCTATCGGTTTGTTCGGCGCAGCAAGATTTGTCCGGTTTTGCAAGTACCGGCAACAGCGATATGCAATCGCCGAAACCGCTTGTTCCGGTAAATAAAAACACATCAAGCACCGCCAATTCTAATACAGCGGATTCCAGCAACCGTGCTTATTTTTCTTCTTCCGAACCAAAACCAGCGGCGGAAACTCGTACGGCAACGGTGGCGACACTGGAAAATTCATGGCAAAATTCTTCGCCTGTTCCTGAAGCGACTCCGAAAAAACGTTCTTTTTTCGGTAGCTTGTGGGGCAGCAGTAAAGAGAAAGGTCAAGAAGAAAAAGAGAAAACTGTCGAAAAAAAAACGCCCGTTGCCAAACCGATTCAGGAAAGTAAACCGCAACCGCACGTAGCGTCAGAAAACACAGAATCCCTGGAGTCGGTAGCTCCCGAACCGGAAGAAGAATTGGGCTGGGATTTAGTTCACAGCGATGTGCTTCCATTTGAGGGTTATTTTATTGACACACGAATTGTTGGTGCGGTACGCTATCATGCGGATTTCCCGTTGGAACGTGAGTATGAAATTCTTCGCGAATTAAAAAATATTCAAAAAGATTTAAGTGCATATCTTGCCATTCCGCGACCGCGCGAAACAATAGAAGTTTTCTTTTTTCAGACAGAGGAAACCTACCGTAAATTTTTGGCAGTGGAATTTCCCGACGCTCCGTTTGACCGTCGCTCGTTATATATTAAGGACAAAGGACCCGGTATGGTGTTAGTTGTTCGAAATCCTGAAATAAACGAAGATTTACGGCATGAAATGACGCACGCTTTTTTGCATTCCACGATTCGTTTTGTTCCGCTCTGGTTGGATGAAGGACTTGCAGAATACTTCGAAAAACCGCGAGAAACACGGGCGACCGAGAACCCATATTTTAAGACAATCGCTCGCAAGACGGTATTTAATTCGGTGCCATCGTTGAATGGATTGGAAAAATTACTTTACTTTGACCAAATGGGCGCGGAAGAATATTGCCATGCGTGGTCGTGGGTACATTTTATGATTCATCACTCGCGAAAAACGCATGAAACGCTTGCCGGTTACATTCGTTTGCTTGATGAATACGGCGATAAAACGCCGCATATCGAGGGGTATCTTTCCAAAACGACAACAGATTTGAAAAAAGAATATCTTGAGCATTTCCGCAACTGGAAAAATCATTTAGGGAGTCGCTCGCGTACAATGAGTTCGCAATCCTCTGGAAAAGCCGGCATGGATATCACGCGAAGTTATGATCAAAGCGTGATCAGATAATTGACCGGAAAAGTTTTTCTAGGTATAATATTCAAACTGTAAACCAAATACTAAATTTCAACACGAAACTCACGTAAATTACGACACTTTTAAAAATTGTTCCAAAGAAATTCGTGTTTCTTTGTGGTAAATAAAATTTTTGGTTTACAGTTTGAATTAAATTTTATTCGTGTTAATCTGTTGATAAAGCTAATGTCGCAATTCTGATTACAGGTTGATGTTGATCAATGATAGTTTTACGAGAAGTTAAGACTATCTAAATCATCAAACGCAAGCTTTCAAATACTCAAATTTGTGCGTTTTGTACAGGAATGGGAACATTTTGTTTCACTTACGAGTAGCTTTCGGAATTGAGTCTCAAATTTTAAAAACTTATGAAATCTATTCGGATTGGAACTCGCGGCAGTGCGTTGGCATTGTGGCAGGCGCATTGGGTTGAGCAAGAGTTGCGGCGGCGTCATTTTGACGTGCAGATTGTCGAAATCAACACAAGCGGCGACAAAAATCGACAAGGTGCGATTGCGAATCTCGGTGCGGAGGGCGTGTTTACGAAAGAAATTCAGCGTGCGCTGCTTGTCGGCGATGTTGATCTTGCGGTGCATAGTCTAAAAGACTTGCCGACAGAATCGGTCGTGGGATTGGAATTTGTCGCATCGCCTCGACGCGGTGCGTTTCGTGACGCATTCGTTTCAACAAAAGCAAAACGGCTTGAAGAGCTTCCCAACGGCGCAAGTATTGGAACCGGTAGCGTACGTCGCAAAGCACAAATTCTTCATTATTTCGGCACACGGTTTAAAATCACCGACATTCGCGGTAACGTCGAAACGCGATTGCACAAATTGGACGCGGGAGAATTTGACGCAATCATTCTTGCGGAAGCAGGATTAACACGGTTAGCATTGCAAAATCGAATTACGTCGCTTTTGAAACCGCCGATGTTTTTGCCCGCTATCGGGCAGGGAACATTGGGAATTGAAATTCGCGCAGATGATGCAAAACGGTTGCAAGCGGCGGTTGATTTACTGAACGATTTACCGACTTACGCGACGGCGATTGCCGAGCGTTCTTTACTAGCGGCACTTCGCGGCGGTTGCCTTGCGCCGATTGCTGCGCTGGCGAGTATTGAACATTCCACAAAAGATATGCAAAAAAAAGAAACACGATTAGTACTCACAGCGCGCGTGTTTTCACCGGACGGAACACAAAAATTAGAAGCGACTTCTTCGTTGCCGATTTCATTTTCGCAAAGCTGCGTGATTGTCAAACAAAACGCCGTACAATTAGGACAAACGGTAGCAAAAACCTTGCTTGAACAAGACGCCGCGAAACTCTTGGAACGATAAACGCAAACATATTTGTCGACTATACCTTACGCAGGCAATATTTTATAGTTTTTGAAGTTTTGGAATTCCGGATTCATGAGTGTTGCGACTTCTTCTTTGTGTTGTTGATCAATTTGTTCCAGGCAATCGTTGATTCCTCCTTTGA
>JAIRYX010000318.1 GCA_031267635.1 Planctomycetaceae bacterium | reverse complement strand
TTGGCTTCAATAATTCGGTTATTGGCTTCAATAATTCATTTATTGGCTTCAATAATTCGGTTATTGGCTTCAATAATTCGGTTATTGGCTTCAATAATCCGGTTATTGGCTTCAATAATTCGGTTATTGACGCCAAATTTTACGTTCACGACGTCAAATTTCCGGTTTCCGGCGCTCGCTCGAAGAAATATGAGGGACTCTTGGGACTTTACGAGGGACTTTGGGGAGTTTGAGAGGGCGTTTTTTTGATTTTTGAGCATCTGCGTAACATGAGTTAAGGAGAGGTTTTTAGAATTTCCCTAAAATCTCTCTTGAATTTTTTTGCCGAATTTTCCATAATCTCTCGATTTTGTAGTGGTTGACTTCCGTCGCAACGTAAATTGAAATTTGCGGTATTGTTGATAAGTCGCTATTTTCCAAAGATTAACGGCAAAAACAAGTTGATTTGATTTCTGTTTTCATGGCAAAATTTTCAGTGTACATTCTACGAAAAACCGCGTTGTTGGTGCGGGCGGTGGAAGTTGCGCGAAAAAAGTTCCGAAAAATTGTTGCCGTTCTTGTCGTTTTGACATCTTTCTACTCCTGTTTTGCCCAAAGTAATGCAACAATTCCGGGCGGAACGTCGGTGCTTCTGTCGAATCCGGCAACAGGAAACAACGAAATGTATGTCGTCCCACCGTCCAATCAGGTGAAGCAAACGCCGTCTAAAAATGTCACGGAAATTCATTTACCCGGTTTTCAGGGAAATCAGCCGACCGCTTTTGAACAAATTCCATCTTATATGCCGTTAATGAACGAGTCGCAAAATCGAATGAGTACCTCGGCGGGAACGCTGCCGTCAACGGTAGTCAGCAGCGCAAGCGGCGATTTTTCAGTCAATGCCAATTCCGCCCGAAATATGAAAATCGAAAATTTTGCCGCCGACATCGCCGGAAACTCGCATTTTCTTTTTACCGACAAAATGGTCAAGGAACCGATTACTATCACCGGCTCGCGGGCGGCGCAGGTGATTGTTGACAACGAAACCGTTTATTTTATCAATGGCGATTGCCGGATTCAGCAAGGAAACAACGTTCTCAGCGCTCCGCACGCTGTCGTTTGGGAAAAGAACAACCGTAGTGCGGCTGTGCCGAGCGCGGTTCAGCAAATCATTGTTTATCTTGAAAGCGAAGCCGGCGAACCGTCACCGAAAGTTATAATCGGTGGCGGAAGCGCAAGCGGAACGGCAACAGACCGAAGTTGGATTGGCAATCTGACGACAACCGCCGATATCCACAGACAATTTATAGAAAACGTTTCGCAAACGGCGCGGTTGCCCGATATCTATTACCGCGCACGATTGGCGAGTCTTCCGAAAAGTAATATGTCGCGTCCGTACCGACTTATGTCGGAAACCGTGCCAACATTTTCCGCAGCGGCTCCGGCCAGCGGCGATGGCGATTCCGGCGTGATCGGTTTGTCGATCAATTCGCGCGGCGATACGCCGATGAGCGTTCAATGGCAACAATTTCCCGAACAAAATCAAAGTAAAGTGATTATTGAACAAGGCGTCAACATCGTTATCACCGGATTGACTCGCAGTGAATTTCTGACAGGAGACGTTATTGATATTTCGGCAGACCGCGCCATTGGCTGGATGGTGAACCTTGAAAATTTGTACAAAGAAAGTCAAACAACCGGACAAAAGCCGGGGATTGCTATGCTTGATTTGGAATTGTACTTAGAAGGAAATATTGTTTTTCGTGAAGGCGACCGTGTTATTTACGCCGACCGAATGTATTACGACGTGAAAAACGCGGTCGGAAAAATTCTTCATGCCGAAATTTATACGCCGGTAAAGGATTACAACGGCGTAGTGCGTGTGATGGCGGATTCGGTGGAACGAACCGGTCCCGGTTCGTTTTCCGCGAGTAATACCGTTTTAACGCCAAGCATGATGGGCAGACCGGGAACGGCGGTCAGTTCTCGAAACATGCAAATTACGGAACGAGACATTCCGCTTTACGACCGATTGACCGGGCAGCCGATTATTGATCCGCAAACAAATCAGCAGGCAGCGGAACATCGGCAATATATTGTGTCGGAACACAACGTTATCAACTTGGGCGGCGTGCCGGTCTTTTATTGGCCCTGGCTTGCGTTCAACGCGAAAGAACCGGTGATCTATCTGAAAAAAGCGGATTACTATCACGACAATGTTTTCGGACATCAGATTCGTACTCGATGGGATTTGTTTCAACTTCTCAACATCCAAAACCGTCCCGAAGGTACGGCGTTTGATCTTAATCTGGATTATCTCACGCAGCGCGGATTAGGTCACGGTGCGCAGTTGACTTATAATCGCGATTCGTTTTTGAGTTCGCCGACTCCGATTGCCGGAATCGGCGACGTTTGGGGGATTTACGACAGCGGTGAAGATAACCTCGGTTTGGGACGGCGTGATCTTGTGCCGGAAAACGATTACCGTTATCGCGCGCTCTGGCAACATAAACAATTTTTCCCTGACGACTTGTTCGGTCAAAAATGGCTTGGCGGTAATTGGGTGTTAACGGCGGAACTCGGCGCCAGTAGCGATAGAAATTTTCTGCCGCAATATTTTGAAAGAGAGTGGGAAACGTTCAAAGATGAAAATACCGGATTAGAAATCAAGCGGACATGGCGAAATCAATCGCTTTCGCTGACGGCGGATTATTCGCTTAACGATTTTTATTCCCGCGCCGACTCGTTGCCGCGATTAGATCATTTTACGATTGGTTATTCGCCGTTTGGTCAGTATCTCGGCGATTATTTCACATGGTATGAACACACGCATATCGGTTTGAAAAGTTTTCATACGGCGGCAAGTCCGAAAGATTTGCGGGACGCGGCGATGTTTCATTATCGGGAATGGGAAACCGCGCCGGGAAGTTCGCTTGATCCGCTGCTCGGCAACGTCGAGACGCTCGACGCAACGCGTGAAGTTTTCGCAACACGCCATGAAATAGATATGCCGTTCAATCTTGGCGCGTTTCGATGCGTGCCGTATTTGATGGGTGAGTTTGCTCATTGGGGCGAAGACCGCACAGGCAGTACGGCGGATAGATTACTCGGCGTTGCCGGTTTTCGGGCAAATCTTCCGTTTTGGAAAGTCAATCCGAACTATTCCAGTAATACGCTGTATGTCAATGGAATCGCGCATAAAGTTGACGTCGGTTTCGATTTTTCTTATGCGGCGGCAAGTGAAAGTTATGCCAACTTGATTTTATACGACCAGCCGGACGACAATTCCATTGAAGATTATCGGCGGCGTTATTCGGTAACGACGTTCAACGGCACGATTCCGCTTTTGTACGATGAACGTTATTACGCGATTCGTTCCGGTCTCGGAAATTGGGTGACTTCGCCGGCGACGGAACTTGCCGACGATTTGACGCTCACGCGATTTCATTTGAATCAAACATGGCAGACAAAACGCGGACCGGTCAATCAACGCCGAATTGTTGATTGGATTACGCTTGACGCGGGACTCAATTATTATCCGAAAAAAGAACAAAATTTCAACGAAAACATCGGGCTGATTGATTATGATTTCCGATGGCATGTCGGTGACCGTTTCACGGTTTTGTCGTCGGGATTATTTGACACGTTCAACAGCGGACAAACGATTTTTCGTCTCGGCGGAATGTTACAGCGACCGGATCGCGGAAGTTTGTATATCGGCGCGGATCGTCTTGAAGGACCGTTTTCCCGCACTTATTTAAACGCAAGTTTGGCGTATGACATGACGGAAAAATGGTCGGCGATGTACTCCACGTCTTACGATTTAGATCGCGGCAGAAACATGGGACAATCGCTTTCCGTCGCCCGCCGCGGTGAAACGTTCCTTGTCCGCGTCGGCGCAAACTACGACTGGAGCCGCGACGTCTGGGGCGTTAGCTTTTCACTCGAACCGTCGTTTTTTTCTAAAATGAAGTCGGGACCGAAATTGAATCGGTGAACGGAAAGACGAAAACCCCCAGTTAAAACCGGAGGTTATTCAAATGCCCACGACGTAAAAAATCAACGAACAGCGGCTACTTTTTGAAAACTTGTAACTATTCAGTAGAATGTAAGTCATTTGGAATCATTTCGATATTATGAGGAATGAGTATTTCGTATTTTTTAACCTCATTTTTACCTAATTTTCCCAACAAAACAACCTCAGTAGCCCACAACGAATCCTCCCCAAAACCAACCTCATTACCTCATCCAAGAAGAAATAATGAGGTTAATTTTTAGGAAACCGTTTTGCTACTGAAGTTGTTTTGTTAGGAAAATTTAGCTAAAAATGAGGTTTGCAACACAAACAGCTGCTCGTTTCGTAG
>JAIRYX010000274.1 GCA_031267635.1 Planctomycetaceae bacterium | reverse complement strand
GAACGAAAGTTCCGCAGACAAGAACGGAAGCTCCGTTCCCAAGAACGAAAGTTCCGCAGACAAGAACGGAAGCTCCGTTCCCAAGAACGAAAGCTCCGCAGACAAGAACGAAAGCTCCGTTGGGTAAAGGGATATTTGGGACACGAGGAACTTTGAGGACGGTGAATTTCCTAACAAGTCGCTCAAAAGCATTGGGAACAAAGGACTTGCGAGATAGAGTAAAATTCCTCAAAATTTGTTCTTCTTTTTTCAGAATTTCGCACTGTCCCTAAAGTCCCAATTGTTCCTTGGAGTTAGGCAGTGTACAATGATAATTTTCCGAATGACGCCATAGGCGTTCCCCGCGAATCCCCCCCAGCTTCAATCGGGGGATTCAAATTGAATGAAAACCGAATTTTCAAGCGTGAAAAGTTTCCTTTCACCCGCACAATAAAACCCAAATGGAAAGAATCCCATGAATAAACAGCGAAAACGTGAGAGTTGGGGGAGTAAAATCGGCGTGCTTCTTGCCGTGATCGGCAGCGCGGTGGGATTGGGAAATTTTCTTCGGTTTCCTGGGTTGGCGGCGTCTTACGGCGGTGGAGCGTTTATGATTCCGTATTTTATTACGGTTTTAATTCTTGCCGTTCCGCTCGGATGGGTGGAATGGGCAATGGGACGTTACGGCGGCTCAAAAGGTCTTAATTCCATGCCGGGAATTTTTCTCGCTTTTACCAAACGGCAAGGCGGTGCGTGGATTGGATTACCTGCTGTATTCTGCAGTTACATGATATTCACCTACTACGCGATTATTGAGGCGATTTGTCTGATTTTTGCCTATCGTTATCTTTTCTCAATGACCGGTTGGTTCGGCGTTCCCGGCACAGAACCAATGAAAGATTTTTTTTCCGCACTGCTTGGAACAGGCGAAAACGGCGCGATTTTCCAAAACCGTATTTTCAGCGAAATTTTCATCAACGTCGTCATTTGCTATACCATTAACTTCTATCTGACCTATCGCGGTATTTCTCGCGGAATTGAACGCTTTTGTCTTTGGGCGATGCCCGCTCTTGTCGTCTGCGGACTCTTTCTGACGTTTTATGTCATGTTTCTCGGCAATCCGACAGGGCTGGAAGGTCAAAGCTATTTGAACGGTTTCCGTTTTGTTTGGAGTCCGATTCAGGAAGGCAAACCGTTTTTGGAGAGTTTCAGCAATCCTGAAACGTGGGTTGTCGCGGCGGGACAAGTTTTTTTCTCGTACTCGCTCGGTTTCGGGCTGATTATGACCTATGCCAGTTATCTGAAACATAACGACGATATTGCGCTTTCAAGCTTAATCGCGGTTGGCGGAAATTTCTTTTGTGAGGTGATTATTGGCGGTATGATGGTCGTGCCGGTTGCCGTCATGTTTTTGGGAACAGCGGCGTTCCAATCGCTTGGCAGTACGTTTTCGCTTGGTTTTCTCGCGTTGCCGCAGGTATTTGAACAAATGTCCTATGGCTATCTTTTCGGTTTTTCCTTTTTCTTTCTGCTATTTTTGGCGGCGGTCACAAGTTCGATTTCCATGTTGCAACCGCCGATTGTGTTTCTCGAAGAATCCCTTGAGATCGGACGTAAACGGAGTATTTCGATTCTCTGGATGCTTACGTTTATCGGCTCGCTGTTTATTTTGTATTTTTCGAAAGGTTTGACCGCGCTGGACACGTTCGATTTTTGGGGCGGAAGTCTTGTCGCTTTTATTATGGCGACGATGCAAATTATTGTTTTCGGCTGGGTTTTCGGTATTGATAAAGGAATGGAACTGATTCAACACGGAGCGAAAATTCCTATTCCAAAATTTGTCCGATGGATTATTAAATATGTGATGCCGCTTTATTTGCTGATTATTTTCGGATTATGGATGCGATACAATCTACCGGAACGTATCAAGGGGTTCAACGAAAGCGATGCGGTGCAAAAATCGGTAGCGTTTATGCTTTTCTTTGCATTTTTTCTGATCGTTATTCTCATACAAGCAATTCGCCGCTGGCGCAAACACGGCGTGATCACTCACTCCGGCGAATTTCACGACAGCTCGGTCGGTTTCATTGAAGGCGAGTTGTAAGCGGCGAGCGGTGCGTGGTTAGCAATAAGTCCGCTCATGAGTTATTGGGCGATTAAAGCGTGAAATTACAATATTTTCCACGTTAAAAAACCCTAATTATTTCACTTTTGGGAGAATGATTGACTCATGTTACGCATGAGCTATCGTAACTATTCAGCCGCTCCAACCCAATCGATCCGCACTGAGCGTCTGAATAGTTATCCGAAAGATTTTACCTATTGCCGCCCTTATTTATTGATTTCCCTTAGTAGCCCCAATTGCCCTCCAACTGGGCGCCCTTATGTTTTAGAGGATGGATTGTTCCCAAAACAATTGAACGAACAAATATACGAAAAGCAAAAGGTAGGTCGTCTTTTTCCAAAGATTACCTACCTTTTTTAGTACGAATGTTGCCCTTTGAATTTGCCAACTCTTATCGTTTAAATAAAATCTTGACAATAGCGGCGACCAGCGCTGAAAAAATTGGAATATTATTCAATGCGAAAATCAGTTTGTACCGCAACGACGGAATCACGACAACACGGTGTCGGCGTTTTTGAATTGCACGTAACGAATCACGCACAGCACGGTCGCAATTCAGCCAGAGACATGCTGGAAGGGATTGTTTTTGGCTGTTGCCCTTCATTGATTCCGAGTCATGAAACCCCGTATGTACAAATCCCGGACAAAACGCTTGTATTTTTACCCCGTATTGTTGCACATCGTCTTGTAACGAAATCGAAAAACTTCGCAAAAACGCTTTCGTGGCGCAATATTCCGCTGCCGCCGGTCCGGTCAGATATGCCGCCAATGACGCGACATTGATAATATTTCCCCGCTTCTGTTCCCGCATCGGAAAGAGTACCGCTTGACAAAGCCGCACATTTGCCTCGCAATGCACGCGAATCATAGCGATTTCTTCTTCGATAACCACATCGGGAAACATTTTGCGAAGTCCGAATCCGGCATTGTTAATAAGATAATCAATACGCGGCAGTTGACGAATATGTTCCGCTAATGCTATCGTTTGTTGTTCGTCGGCAAGATCGGCAACATAAATATCAGCACGAACAGGATTTTTTGCTTCGATTTCCGTTTTAACCTGCCGCAAAAGTTCGCCGCGGCGAGCAACGAGAAGTAAATCGTGTCCTTGTTCGGCGAGTTGGTGTGCGTAAGATTTTCCGAGACCTGAAGACGCTCCGGTAATCACGGCGAAATGTCGCTCATTATGCGGCATCTGATAATTTTCCTTATAATATGGACTCTTTGTTCACGTCATTCAATATAATACTTTTTTAACTAGCACAAAGTCACGCAATTTCACTTGACATTTTTCATCTCAAGAGAAATTGAGAAACTTCGTACTCCAGGGAATTTTGCCGAAATTACTGCCGCCCTTATTTGTCAAACTCCCTTAGTAGTCCGAATTGCACCGATATCGTCCTTATTCCCTTATTTTTCGTTTAATTTTGATAACAATCCATCCGCTCAAAAATAAGGGCGTATGTTGGTGCAATTCGGGCTACTAAGGGAAACTCGATAAATAAGGGCTGCAATAGTAAAATTTTTCGGGTAACTCTACAGGGAACTTCTAAAAACATTCTCTTGTTGCTGTACTATTTTCGTAAATATCGTACTTTACGATATTGTGTTTTTGGAAATGCGGTTTTTTAGAAGTTACCTACAGTTGCCGTGCGGCTTTATTTGATTTGAGCGACTGAATAGCTAAAAAATGTTTTATTTCTGAACGCCGAATTTAAACACGGTGACGGTGTGATAAGTTTCATCCGGTTTCAGAATCGTGTTTGGAAAATTCGGTTTGTTCGGCGAATCGGGATAATGTTGCGTTTCCAAGCAAAACGCAGCGTTTTTCACATAAGTAAGATCGCCGGATTTCAATTTTCCGTCTAAAAAATTACCGGTGTAAAATTGAACGCCCGGCTCGGTTGTCCACACTTCCATCGTTCTGCCGCTTGTCGGATCAACAACTTTCGCGGCAAGCGACAGCTCATTTTCCGCGTTTTTATTCAAGACGTAACAATGGTCATAACCTTTAGGATTGTCGCCGACTTGTTCAACCCGCTCGCCAATCGCGGTCGGCGTGCGGAAATCCATCGGCGTTCCTTCAACATTGGCAATTTCGCCGGTCGGAATCAATTTCGCGTCCACCGGAATAAATTGGTTGGCATTAATCTGCGCAATTTCGTCAAGAATCGTCGACGTTTGGAATGCGCTCAGGTTGAAATAAGTATGTTGCGTTAGATTGATGGGCGTCGCTTTGTCGGTTGTTGCGGAGTAATCAATTGTCAATTCGTTATTGTTATTAAGTTTGTATGCTACAACGATATTGACCGTACCGGGAAAGCCCTGATGATTTTCATTGCTCGTTAATTTCAATGTCAAACCGACAAAATCATCGCCTTGCAATTCTTCAACGGTCCAAACGGCTTTGTGAAATCCGTTTTTTCCGCCGTGCAACAAATTGCCGTTATCGTTAGCGTGCGCCGTTTGGTCGATTACTTGATCGCCAATAGAATACTTCGCGCCGCCAATGCGATTACCGTAACGTCCGACCAGCGTTCCGAAATTCGGACTGACCGTCATATATTCTTCAACCGTTTGCAAATTCGCCGACACATTGCCGAAATTGCCGTCTTTGTCCGGCAGATTCAGCGTATAAATGATTCCGCCGAGACTGATAACTTGCATTGACGCACCGTTTGCGTTGGTCAACGTATAAATATCAACTTTTTGATCGGTTTCAGGTAAAACGCCGAAATCCGCTTTTGTAATACTCATCTTTGTTCCTTGATTGTTAGTTTCAGAGGTTGGATCTGGAGCGGGTTGCTCTGTCGGTTGCGCTTCTTCTACTGGAGTTGGAGCGGGTTGTTCCGTCGGTTGTGTTTCTTCTACTGGAGTCGGAGCAGGTTGTTCCGCCGGTTGCGTTTCTTCCACCGGAGCCGGTGCAGGTTGTTCCGCCGGTTGCGTTTCTTCCGCCGGAGCCGGTGCAGATTGTTCAGCCGATTTGATTTCTGCTTCTTCCTGAATTACAAGAACAGCTCCACCGAATGGTTTTGCTGGTTCGGACTCTTCAACAGGTGCGAGAGCAGGAGTCGGCGGTTCGATTTTCGGCAGCGCAACATCAGTGTCTTCTGTTGTCAAGCCGCCGAAGTTAAATCCGGGCGAATCGACGCCAATATTAAATGTTGGCTCATCATGATTTTTGCCATTCATTACCGGATCGGCTTCTGTGAGACCGTCGGTTTGGGTTACTTTTTCGTCATTGGTTTTCTGCGGACAACCAGTCGAAACGAGCGTTGCCATGAGCAATCCAGCAAAAATTAACATCGTTTTTTTCATTTGTCAAATCTCCATATGTTTAGGGGGGAAATTACCGACATGTTTTTCTGATTTTTAATTCTTATGTGTCTTTAACGAAAAACAAACCGGCATAAAACTTGACCTCATAGACTGTTGTTTCCCGACGCTCGCCAAACATAGAAGAACCTACGGAGTATCGGAAAATCAACTCAACAAACGGTGAGTATAACAAAATTCGGAATAAAATGCAAATAGGTGTTCGTAACTTTTGCCAAAATATTGTTATTTGGGGAAAATTGCCTATACATTATTCATTTTGCGCACGATAATGAAGTTTCGTGTCGGTCGGATAAGTCACATTTTTTTCTTGAACCGTCGTGTCAACGACGACCTCGGACATTTTTTATCGCTAATGATTTTTTGCTCTTTGGCAATACGAATCGTATTGGCGATCAAACATGTCCCAATCAACAAGATATGCGAGTTCGTGGTGTTCGTCAATAAAGTCAACGAGACGGCGGCGGAACATTTCGGACTGATCGGATTTTTGAGAATCGGAATGGGGGCACATTTTTCACCTATTTTGATAAAAATTGCAAGGTTTGGAATAAAAAACAAGCATAAAATGAAAACAACGTTGCAAATGATAACGCACTCTTTGACGCTGATAAGCATACTATTGTAGTATTAAAACTTTTTTCAGGGACGACTACCTATCTTGCGGCGTTAAATGTCGGCTTCTGACAATTGCTTTTAGCTTTACATGATAATCGTCTTCTTGGTCTTTCCATGATTGAATGTATTGTATTGATTTGAAATCAGCGCTGCCGTTTGCCCTATATGTTTCATCCTTATTGTCTTCATGTCTAAAGTTTGACATTTCTGCTGTCATTGTCTGACTACCGCTACTTGTTACAAAAATATTCGTTTCAATCATTGTTCCATTAACAAATTCCAACGCATTTTTCTTAGCGTCTTCTTTTGCTTGGTCAAGAGATTCTCCTTGTCCCTCGACCGTCACTTCAACAAAACCGTCGTGCCATAATTCATCTAGCCGGATCAATTCTTTGGTTTCCTTTGTCCAGTTCCAACCGATATATACGGCACAAAAAATAATAACAAACAAAACAATAAAACTATGTCTTGCAAATTTTAAAATTGATAATATCTGATTCATATTTTATCTTCTTGAAAAATAATTGGTAACTATTCAGTTGCCTCGTGCGGATTTAGACTCATCACATTTTAAAATTTGTTTCTCACAAAGACGCCAAGAACAATGAGTGATTCTAAAAATAAATTCTTTGTGCCTCCGTTGCTTTGTGAGAAAACATAACTTTTAAAGTAGTTTTAGTCTATTTGGCTGGGCGACTGAATAGTTACAATAATTGATTGACAATTTAACGGAATTAATTTTGATTCTTGTTTTCTCGCAGAGTTGGCGGAACTTGAATAATCGGCGGAATTGCTGTTTTGGGCGGAATTTGTTGTTGCGGTAATACTAGTCTATTGTTTTCATACCAATCTGTTTGCATAAGTGAATTAACGCCGAAACCATTCTTTTGATAAAACCACCGTAATATCGTTTTATAAAGTTGATCTTTAATAGAAAACGCGGCGTCAAATTGAACGATTTGAGAATTGACAAGCCAAAACCCATTAACGCTCCATACCGCCAATATTGTCAATAATGGAATATTTTCTTTATTATACCATCGTAATAGTTGACATGCCATAGCCGAACAAAAAGATAATACCGCCGTAAAACATAAGGAACGGATTCCCTTCTCCGATACGATTAAAAAACCGGAAATAAAAAGCGTTACGCTAACAGATACAGCCATAAGCCAAGCGGATTCAAGCATCGTATTCAATATTCCGGTCAATACGCAGCAAAACGGAACGAGAAGCCAATACTTATACGGTTGTTTGCCCGCGTTGTATTTTCGATGATATAACATTCCTGTACAACTTAATAAAAACAGAAAGAAAAACGCTTCCGCCGAATAAATGGCAAATTTCATTCCATGAGAAAGAATGATCAGAACGACCCAGACAAATAATAGAAAAGGCGGAAAATATCTACCAGAGTTTTCATTATCCAAAAGGTTCTGACCGAGCAGATAAATAACGCCTAACATTGCGTACACAGTAAACCAATACTGAACGGTAGGTAAATATGTGATGAAATAATTACGAATGATTTGACTTGCGTTCAGATTCGATTCTATCAATAAATCCGCTAATTTTGCCAATCCATATTGAATTAAAGGAAACAACACCATAAAAACGCAAGCGGATATTGCCCAGCCATAGCCCCATTTTGCAATATGTTTTCGTAAAAAAATAAGACAAACAATTAACACAAACGAAATGAGAATAAACCAAAGAATAATCAGTAAACTATCGGCAATCCAATGATTCCACCGATTGAGCGTTGGAAGCGATTTTGATAAAATTTCAGGAAAATTAGGACGGAGACGGTATAATTGATAGGAGACAAAAAGAAACAGAGAACCGCCGATAAAATGCCAAAATAATAAAGTCCATTGTTTTTTACAACATTCTATCCCTTGTGAAATATTTCGGACTTGCGCCGCTAATTCGGGGGAAAATATCGGCGTTTTTGCAAGAAACCTACGAATAATATTTTCAGAGGCAATCCAACGTCGTTGTTCTTTATATTTTTCTAACCGCTGTTTTACTGTTTCCGCCGTAATAACCGGTCGGAAAAATACAACAATGGATTCACACAAATTGCGGCATACAGCGCAGAGGAATAAGTAAGCTCGGCAATAGAATAACCACATAACGCCGATAAAGATTCCAATTAAAATGAAGAGATACATCAATTCGACAGATAAACAGTATCGTCCAATAATCATACCGACAAATTCTCCGCCGATACCGCCGAGCGATAAACACCAAAGAAAGTCAAGATAACGTTGCTTTGGATTATGATCCGATACTGTTTCATTCATCGTGTCTCCCCTATTTTGAGTCACAGTAAAGTTGTTTGGTTACGACAAACAGAATAAAAACGAAGATTACAATTCATCATCATTTGTTGTTTGACCGGAAGGAAGTTCGCCGGACGCTTTAGGTTTTACTTCCGGTTGAGGCGTTTTCTTTTCTTGCGGATTCAACGCATTCGAGATATTCTGCCGAAGTTGACTTGCTTGCCGTCCAACGCTTGGAATATAGACGGCAATACTGAACGCCCAATCATCTATTCCGTCGCCGTTGTCATCGTAGTAATAAGTTTCCGGCAAAACTCCCGGCGGAATTTGTCCCGATACTGCCGAGCGAAATTCTGTCGTTTGTCCTTGTGTTGAAACAAACTGCTGTTTTGCGTTGTCAAAAATTTGTGTTTCGCCTTTGTCTGTTTCAAATTGCTTGTATTCCTCTTGAGTTAAGCCCAATTCCGTATAGTTATAGGAAATTTGATTTCCTTTGATCATTGCAAGAAGAGACGCTTTGGAATTTGCTGCTGCGCTGGTCAGCGCCGCAAGTTTTTGCCGTTTTTGTTGAGCGGCAGGCCATGTGGAATTGATATTAATTGGAACAGCCGCATAACCGATAAACGCAAATTCTTTTGTCGATTTGATGTAAATTTGTTTTCCGCCTGTTGGAAAAATAATATTTTTTTGGAGCATCGTTTCCAAATCTTTCTTAACATATTCCACGCCTTTCGTTGCGTTCTTTGCGAAATTCAGTATCGTCTTATTTTCATTGACCGAAGCCAAGCCGCGAATTGTTTTGGGAGTAACAATAATGCTCACCGAAACTTCGCCGGCGCCGGTGGAATCGGTATCGTATTTCACGTGATACAAAATAAAACCGGCAAGATGAACGTTAATTGCGGTTTCTAATTTTTCAGCTGTGGATATGTTGGAATTTAATAACGAACCATCCGCATTCTCGCCGTCATTGATTGTAACGGAAGTATCTTGAACAAAAGTTTCCGCATTAATATTTGCGCCGTGTAAATATTCAGCCAACTGTCTTTGAGCGTCAAGATAAGCCCGAATTGTTGCGTTTCGCTTGGCAATTCTCACGGCGACAGGATTTGCCATATTCGTATCATACGATCCTGTTCCGAGCGCAACGTATCCGATTCCGCTGGCGACTTTAATTTGTTGAACGCCGCCGGTTTCCGCTTTCGTCAACTTGCCGACGGCGGCGTTGGCGGCGTCTTGCGGCGTTGCGGCGGAAATCACGCCGTTAGAATCTTCCTTGACTTTATCCGGCGATTGAACTTCCGCCGTTCCGCCTTGAACCGGCGGCGTCACCTCAAACTGTTCCTGCGCCAAACATCCGGCAAAAGAAAACAGAAAAGCGGCGGTTGTGAAAACAAATCGTACCATTGTACTTTTCATAACAATTGTCCTTTCATAAAAGGGAGTGAAAATTGCGGAATCTGTTCCGCGTTCATTGGTTTTAGTGTGGAAATTCAATTTTCCGTTCTTCGCGTTTGATTAAGCGTTCTGCTGTATTGTAGGATTTTAACGCCAATTGTTCCGCTTCTTTGGACGGAATCTCTGCCAGAATGTCGCCGATTTTCAGGAAAAAATCGACGTCTTTCAAATTACGATAACCTTCGAGATATTCTTTACAATGAGCCAACGCTTCTTCTGTTTGACCATTTTGCAAGAAACAATCTCCAATATCCAATACGAGTTGCGGCGATACCAATTGACGTTCTTGCAAATGTTTCCAAACGGCGATCGCTGATTTCCAATTCTTTTGACGAATCAATTGACCGATTTTATTATGTCCGGCGTGCAAATAATTTTCGCTGATATTGTCAATCGTTGCGGGAGACGTGAGAAATGCGGCGATTTGTTTTGTTGAACAATACGCAATAGGAACAATCCGATTTTCGATGACGTAAGTTTTGTGAAACATTCCTTTGATCGTTCCTTGAATACGCAAGTTTCCTGTTTCGGACAAGAGAGCGTTTTTCAAAAGTTCCTGATCATCGAATTGATATTTTTTATCAATTCCTTTTGAAATTGTGTAGAAAAGAATGTCGGCGGCAGTTCTTGCTTCGGCGGAAGAGATTTCCAATAAGCGGATTCGGTTATAATTTTCCGCTTGTTGAGACGGCAAAAGAATGGTAACGGCGGCAAAAGTATTTTCGTCTGCTTCACCAATCCACTGCGTGGCTTCCGGTGATTGGCGAACGACTGTTTGAAAAGCGTTTTTTGGTCATGTTCTAAAATTATTGAATACACGGATAAGATCCGAAGAACCAATAATTTATGACCAGTCCGACAACGATTTTGTGCATCAATTCCGTCTTTGAAAAACGAATTCCCTTTCT
>JAIRYX010000188.1 GCA_031267635.1 Planctomycetaceae bacterium | reverse complement strand
CTGCAACCCGCTCTTTTCTCACTCGGTCTTTGTATGCTGCACTGGCGCACTTGTGAGAACAACAGGATGTATTCATCTTATGTGCTGTGAAAACCTGTCCACATCACATACATTTCTTCTGAATGTCAATGTTACTACTCATTTTTTCGCTTGTTATTTCGCCAAAACTGTCTCATGGCGTCTCACCACGTCTCATGATGTCTTAATTCTCTTTAACCTGTTTGGTGAGAAACTGGTGTCAAACCATCGAGACACAAATGCGGTACAAAAATGAGCTGAAAATGCATTATCAACGACCACTATCGCTAATACGCACAAAAAGAAAGGCGCTCATAATGAACGCCTTAATAATCAATTGTAATCTATGCTAATCGTTGGAAATCACCACTTACTTCCCACATTATAAAATTTTCCACTAGCTTTATATGCACGTCCGCTCGTTACATATCCACCATTTTCATCTACAACAGTCCAATATCCACGCAAATCTTGCACACTATGTAATTGAGGGTAACTATTCTTTGAAGGTTGACTATTTTGAGACAACCAACAGTTGCCATTAACAGTTAGAAGTTCTAAATTTTCTGCTTGTCGGTTATTTTTATATTTTACAGCATCAGTATAATTATATGGTCCCGCAACAATAACTGTTTCAAACCCATCAGCCGATTTAAACGAGTATCCAATCCTATACTGTCCGTATAAATTATTACAACTTATCAACAACGTGATAAAAAAGAAAAATTTTATCGTTTTTCTATTCATTTGGCTTTTCGAACTCGTTCCGTTTTTGAAATGGTCTCTGGTATCCATTGCGCTTTCGCAGTTTAAATTTCTGTACTGTAACATATTATTTTTAGTTTTTTCCCGCTCTAACGGCTTTACAGGTCTTGCCTCGCTGTCGATGCGCTACGTATTAGTTATCTTCTCTCGTTGCACAATGATTTAAGTGTTCGGCAATTTCACTTCGCATTTATGGGCAGTTGCGATTCAGTATATAATCGTTCATTATTTTGACTTTTTACGCCGTTTAACATTGTTTTAATATACTTCTGAATGTTATCGTCGTGAGAGATAAAGCCAATTTCATCTGCGGCAAATTTTCCGGGCAGGGCAAAAAGCAATTCTTTGCCATTACTCCAACAAGCCATTGTCAAATAATTATTTAGCGGAATTGTCTTTATTCGTGAACTATAATGATTTTCGAAAGTTTTTCCAATTTCATTAGAAATATTACGGTACATCTCATAAAAATCATTGAAAGTAATCTTTTTTAATTCATCTTTATCCAATGCATGCCGTTTTCCAGACGACTTGTCTAAGGCCTGCTTTTTGATTTCATCAATTCTTTTAAACAGCATCGCATCGCCTTCTTGATACATTGGTTGCAAACAATTTTCTATTTTTTCCTTAAATTTCTCTAAGTTATCTTTGCGTGTTTGAGCAAAATATTTTTCCGAAACGATAGAATCGGCAAGAATAAATCGTTGACGTCCTTTGTCTTGTAAATCATTTTGCCGGGTTGAATCGTCATCCAACATGATACTGCGTTCTTCTGCTAATTTTGACAAATACTGCTGGCTGATTCTTGATTCTTGCACTGCTTCACGAAACTGCCGCGGATTTCTTCCATTTACGTTGTAGTGGGCAATAGTAATGCTATGCCCGTTATTTGCCAAATAGATAAGTTGATTAATCATTTGCTTGAATTCTTGCGGTGCACTAAAAATACCATAATACAGTACATCCTCAAAGATAATGATAGAGTCGCCTGCTTCAGTTTCTGATAACAATTCATTGATTTGCGGCAAATAATCGGGGAAAATACCAATATACCGCGTAGAAAGCGATTGTTCTATTTTTTTTAGCTTATCGACAACAATCTCTTCTTCTTTCGTCGAAGCATTCATTTCGTACCAGAAAAATACGATTGACAACAGTAATGTAAAAGGCGCAGAAGTTAAAATAAATTTTGTAAAATTACCAATTTTGATTTGTTTAACAGTTTCTTTATTGATTTTCATATGTCATAATTTGTTTTTTAAATTATTTTCTTTTATCGTATAATATACATACAAAATTAGAGCGACAGGCATAATCATAACTATCTGTATTGCCAGAAACAGGCATATATAAATAATACGCCAAATAAGTCGTATGAATGTATAGTCTTTGTCCGGATCATAGTATCCAACACGAACTTTTTCGCCATTGACCAAATAATCTTCTTTATAATCAGGAACATGTTCTTCGGCAGCGCTCTTTACTGATTTTCCAAAAGCCCATACTCCGGTAAGCGAAAAACCGAAAGTAAAAAATGCTTTACGCCATTTTTTTTTGCTCGCTGTACATTTTTTGAGAGTTGTCATGATATTTTAAATATTTATAAGTACAAATCACTCGCACTCAATTCTTCCATTTGAGTTAAAACGAGTTTTAAAGGTGATACGATTGGGCTTTGAGTAGGCGAACAACTGAAATGTGGACGGGAAATCGCCAGCCAACTGTGTTTCTCGTCTTCGTTGCGAGTGAAAACAAACAAATTTTTACTCGTATTCGGCGACTTGCTGTGTTGTACAAAAACGTCCGATTTGGTTTCCAATTCCGAAAGCAGCGCTTTCGGAGCTTTACTTTCCAAAAACAATTTCTCGCCGGGACGGGCAAAGTAATCATAAATCGTAAAGCCGCTGATTGAAGCAAGTAATTCTTCGCAAAAAGTACGCTTTAATGTTATCTGAAATGCAGCAATTCCGTCTTCGGACAACTGATAATTTTTCACAAACACATCGCAAAACGAAATGTTCTTGGTCAGTTCCTTGCCGTTTTGCTCAAAATATTTGTCCAAACATTCGTTGTTAATAACCGAAATAAACGGCGCTTGCACTTGGTCGTCCATTGTTTTCAACGAAGCATTTTCGAGCGTGTGCCAAGTATTCAAATTCACAAAGAACGACTGCATAAACTGATATTTTTTCGTCAAATTATGTTCAACTTCCGAATTTTTGTCAAGCAACATTCCTGCAAAGTGCATACGCAAGCGATTCTCTTTTAATTCGCGCTTTTTTAGTTCCACGAGATTGAAACGGTCATCGCATACCACCTGTAATTCCTCCTTGAGTTGTTTGCGTTTTTTTATTCGCAAATAAATGAAAGCACTAACCGTAATTATCCCGATAATAAATGAGAGCAAAATTACCCATAAACTTTTTTGGTACATATAATCAAGCATCTTCTCGCCTAATTGTTTGTCATAAAAAATGGAATAAATTCCCACCAAAATACCGATTATCAAAAACGAAATAATTAACACAGTGCGTACCCGTTTTGTCGTTTTGTCGTAATCCATTAATTGTGAGGCATTTTCTTTATGATTTTTTCGGCCAATTATTCGCCACAACGCAAAACCGCCGACGGTAACTAATGCAATAATTCCAATCCACAAAATAGCAAAACCTTCGCGATAGAGATAATCAAACATACCGCTGTCAAAATCGTTGAGACACAACAATCCTTTTTTGAAAAGCCAGCGATAAAACTCTGCTATCAACATAACGAGCGCAAACGGCATTGCCATTCTGATCGCCTTGCTTTTGGTATTGTTGGCAAAAACGTTCAATTGTTCATCCATATTATCGCAAGCGGCGGTATATTGCGTTTCCAGTTCCTGCCTTTCGTTTGTCAGGCGGGTTTGAGTAGAAGTTGTCAATGCCGTTTGGTTGTGTGGATTAAGTATCTGTTCGTGTAGTTCGTTATATTGATTTTTTAAAGAGGAGTAATAGCTGATTATGCCTGCCAAAATACGTTTTTCTTCTTCGAGTGCATTTTTCTTAATGGCAAACTTCATTTTTACATCATCGCCGAATGGCAAACTTGTACGTTTGACAATGCCTTTTTTTGCAGAGACATTGGTAGTTGCTACTTCCGTAATTGCGTAGGCGCAGGGCGTTAATTCCGAATTAGTTATGTATGAATAAGGTATATAACAATAGCCTTTGTCGCCAAATTCCGTTCCCCACGAATTACGAACAACAAACAGTTTTTCCTCATCGCTGTAACCGCAAATAACCATTGCGTGATAACGCGATTGGTTATCATAAAAATTTGCCTGTTTCATTTCGTCTTCGCTTGGATATGTAACAACGGCGTTATTGCCAAAGGTATCGAACAGCGTAGTACAAAATTCCACAGGATAACCGTCTTCTAAAGCAGAGCGAATATCGTTAAGTGTGAGTTTCACATTGACGGCTTTTTTCACTTTCCGTAACGCCGCATCGTCTTTTGCTTCCTGACTTGGCTCGGTGGTGTAATGGGCGCGAATCTCTTCCTCGCCACCCTGTTTGTTTACCCATTTTTCTTCCAGACAAATACCATTTTCAACCAGCGTTTCTATTGCCAGATCAATTCTGCTGCCTGTCAATTCATTTTCCTTACCGTCTTTTTTCCGGGCATTATAATACAGAAACGCCTCGCTCAAATCACATTCCTGCAGCTTGTTGCTTTTCAGAATATATTCGTAAATGGAAGTAAGTGAAAATGCGGTACAGGCTCCAACTTGTCCTTGGTTTTTAATAGCGGTAAAGCCACTGCGCAAATCTATTGCCGTTGATTTTACCTCGTGAGGCGCATAATCTTCTTCCAACGGCTTTTCCTCAATTTTCGGCAGAAGTTGGTAACTGATACCACCAAATTCAAAAAATCCGTCTTCGGTTAAACTTTTTTTTGCATCTTCGATATTTTCCACCTGACTACCCAACTCTTCCACTTCCTTTTCAAGCCGGCGAATGTTGGCCGTTGTACGAATAATTTCCGTACGCAGTTTTTTAATTTTGCTCAAAGGCGACACAATGGAATCGCCGCTTTCCGAAAATACAGCTTCCTCTTTTTGTTCCTCTGTATTCAACAAAGCATTATTAGCATTGATAAAGGTTTGCATTGCCTCTGCATCAACATCGTCGATGATGAGCGGCTCGTCTGTAAATTGTCTATTATTGGTAAAGAGTTCGTCGTCGTTGATAAACGCTTCACAGCCGGCTGCAAGTTGCGCCATTTTCATTTGTAAAATCGGCGTAATCTCCTGAACAATAAGCTCGTGTCCTTTTTTGTTGCTCAAACGCTTTTGGATTTCTTCGTCGAAAAATTCGGAAAGAA
>JAIRYX010000182.1 GCA_031267635.1 Planctomycetaceae bacterium | reverse complement strand
GCCGAGGCAAAAGAAAAAAAACGTCCGGGGAGAACATTTCGGTGAACAACCGAGACACGCGGAATGTTGGAAAACTCAAGGAGCTTGCGGCAGAGATTGTATCCGCCCCCGAAACGTCGGAAGTCCCGTTTGTCCCTTTGAAGTGAATAGAGATATTTTGTAACGATTCGGTCGATCAAATCAAATAAATCCGCACGACATCTGTAGAATTGTCCGAAAGATGTTATTATTGCAATTATCCGAACGACTTTATTATTGCAGCCCTTATTGATCGCGTTTCCCTTAGCCGCCAACAAAACCCCCAACACGCGCCCTGACGCCTTTATGGGGTGTGTCCGAGCGGAAATGAGACGCCCATGGACAAAAAATAGCCAAACATGCGATTCGTTTTCGCTCGAACATGGTCGCTTACGTTCGAGATGATGGGCGGCAAACGAAAAATCAAGGCATAAAGACGCATCATTGAGCGCAATTCGGGCTACTAAGGGAGCTTGATCAATAATCGCCGCAATGCTAAAGCCGTTCGGATAATGATGCCGTTGTCAAAGCCCAATCAATCCGCTCAACCCGCGCGGGGCAACGGAATAGTTACAGCGTTTTAATAAAAGGTCAATCCTATGAAAATCAAATTAGCATACGGACACGATCCGTTGGAAATTACTCTTCCCGACGAGCGTGTTGTGAAATGTCTCAAATTTCGGGAGCTGCCGACGTTGCAATCGCCGGAAGATGCGATGGATGAATTGCTGCGGCGTCCGATTGACTCGCCGCCGTTGTTGGAATTGGCAGCCGACAAACATTCCGCGTGCGTTGTTATCAGCGACGTCACGCGACCGGTACCGAATACAACGATTCTGCCGCCGATTTTGCGAACGCTGGAACAAGCGGGCATTTCGCGTGAAAACGTGTTGATTCTTATCGCAACCGGCTTGCATCGTTCAAGTACGCCGGCGGAACGGCTCGAAATGTGCGGCGAGAAAATTGTCGCAAATTACCGTATCGAAGATCATCACGCATCGCGCCAAGACGAACACGCTTATCTCGGCGACAGTCCGCGAAATCTTCCCGTGTGGATTGATACGCGATATTTGAACGCGGATTTGAAGATTGTCACCGGATTAATTGAATCGCATTTTATGGCGGGGTATTCCGGCGGACGCAAAGGGATTTGTCCCGGAATTTGCGGCGCGGAGACGATTGGTCAATGGCATCGTCCTCGCTTTTTGGAACACGCGAACGCAAAAACGGGGCAACTTTCCGAAAATCCCGTGCATGAAGAAGGAACGTGGATTGCGAAAAAAGCGGGCGTGGATTTTCTTGTCAATGCCGTGATGAACGCTGAACGGAAAATTGTCGGGCTTGTCGCCGGAAATCTTGAAACGGCTTATGAACGCGGCGTGGAAATTGCACGGAATCTGATTGTCGATACGTTGCCGGAACCTGCGGATATTATTGTTACCAGCGGCGGCGGTTATCCGCTTGACCAAACGTTTTATCAAACGATCAAAGGAATCGTTACGGCAATTGATATTCTCAAAGAAGGCGGCACGGTCATTATCGCCGGTTCGTGCGCAGAAGGCATCGGCTGTCCGCAATTTGAGGAAATCGCCGCGAAATTTCCGACGATTGAGGCGTTTACTCAAGCAATACTGAACGAAGATTTTTTTGTCGTCAATCAATGGCAGATTGAAGAGCTTGCCAAAGTTTTACGCAAAGGA
Organism: Planctomycetaceae bacterium; assembly: GCA_031267635.1. Taxonomy (GTDB): domain Bacteria; phylum Planctomycetota; class Planctomycetia; order Pirellulales; family Thermoguttaceae; genus WRMR01. The sequence continues at coordinate 2,396 of JAIRYX010000182.1, read as the reverse complement.
CGTGTCGTTGTCGTTACCGATTCGCTGCCGCCGGAGACGTTGCGACGTATGTATGTTGAAACCGCTCCCACCGTGGAAACCGCCGTCAACGATGCGCTGACACGTTACGGCGCCGCCGCAAAAATCGCGGTGATTCCCGACGGACCGTATGTGTTGGCACAGATGGAAAAATAGAAATTCTTAACGTTTCTATTTCAAATATGAAAATCATCGGAAGGATTATTATGTCGTTTTTTATCAATTCACTTATTCGGACGTTTCTCGCACAAGAGGCATACCGCTTTGTCGAGCAAGAGGTAACGGCACAAATCAATCGGGAACTGCACGCGCGTCAGGATGCGGCGGCAATTCACGCGAATAGCGGCGAGGTTGATTTTGCAATTATTTTTTCGCAACCTCATGAAGCGGTTGGGCTTCTTGACCGCTATCCCAACGCGACCGCCACTTGCGGAAACGGCAATACGTTTTATACGTTTCTACAGGAGAGTAAACGTATTGTCGCGGCGGTTCCGACGGGCGTTTCCCGCGAACATTTCGAAAATATTACGAACGCGGTCATTGACGTTTTCCATCCGCGACGTGTCGTCACAGCCGGTTTTGCCGCCGGAATTTCGCCGGGAGCAGCGTTATTTTCACTTTACGTTCCTGACGTGTTGATCGACGTAACGACGCGGCAAACGATTGATTTACGTCAGATTCTTCTCCCCGCACCGTTAGCAGAAGAACTTTCGGCAGATTGTATCACGTCCGACAAGCCAACGAGCGAGACGAGAGAAAACTTCTCCTCCGCTAAAAAAACAACTGAAAAAACGACTGAAAAAACAACCGCAGATGAAACATGGTTTCGTACGGCGACGCTGGCGACGGTAAGACGTTTGTATTTGAGCGTTTCGCAGAAAAAAGACATTCGGTCGGCGTTTGCCGCGCACATTGCCGATTATTCCGCGTTTTCAGTAGCAGATATTTGCCGAAAACGATGGACTCCAGCGTTGCCGTTACGGATTGTTACGAGCGTTTACAACGAAGAGCTACCTCGTGAAACAAAACAAATTTCCGGTAAGGTACACAACGCCCGACGGTTGGGAGCATTTCTCGGAAATTTCGTGCGTCGTCCCGGAAGCGTCATTGACGTAGTAAAACAGAAACAACGCCAACTCGAAGCGGCGGATATTCTGGCAACAAAAATTATTCGATTGATTCGGCAAGGGACTTCTCGTACAGATTCCTTCAATTGTCATTGATGCTTTTCACGCGAACAACGCCATGATTTCACATTTGAGACGTTCAATAAAAGACAGTTCATCCGACAAGTCCATGCCTTGTTCATTAGGTAACTTCGAAAAATCTGCATTTTCAAAAACACAATATCGTACAATACGGCATTTACGAAAATGGTGCAGCAAAAAGAGAATGTTTTTAGAAGTTCCCAATAGTAAATTATTGTAACTATTCGGTAGAGCCATGGTTTTGAGTGAGGGCAGGCGAAATTCATAAACGATTGGTATAAAACAGCTTACATACATTTTACTACAGGATCGTTTAGTTCTTTGTAATTTTTCGATTTCCCGGTTGACATCCTGCAAATTTTAAGTAGAATAAAGATCTCTTTTGTTGAGTAAAGTAGGAGTAAATTCTTGCTTAGTTACGTAATAATTCTTCTACATTTGGGGTAGGTAGCTCAGTTGGTAGAGCACAGGACTGAAAATCCTGGTGTCGACGGTTCGATCCCGTCCCTGCCCATTTTTGCATAGGACACTTAGTCTTGTTACAATTAATATGTCACAAAAATCGCCATAAATTCAATGGCTATTGATATTTACGACATTCGCTAGATTATTGCAATAATATAATTTAGCTTTGTGATTGGGAGTTGTCGGCGCTCACGAGACGTTGGGAAGCCAAAACAATTCTACCAGATTCTGAATCTGGCTTACATTGTTAATCCGGCTATTTTGAACAACTCCGTTTTTTACCTCTTGATGGTTTTTTCATTTTCTGATACATTTTTATTTACTTCGTAAGTGAACTATTTTTAAAAATATCTCACAAGAAAAAACGAACAAAAATTGATCTCAAAATTCAATTTTTGTTCAAAATTTAACAATGTAAGGACAACAACCCCGTTTTCTTGGGTTTTCAACATGTTCTACAGGGAACTTCTAAACAAAAGTATTAACACAAATATTACGCGGTGCTTTGCAAGAGTTTTTTGATAGTGGCACGTATTTTTTTGATTTTTTTTTGGTCGTCGTTCACGAGGTCTAAAAAATCGACGATTCTTATCAACACAAACAAGCCCGATAATAATGTTCCCGCCGTTGGCGGTCTGCCGTGTTTTTGACTCTTCCCGCTCAACTTCACCAACACCACTTTCAACTCCTCCGCCTCAACACTCG
>JAIRYX010000172.1 GCA_031267635.1 Planctomycetaceae bacterium | reverse complement strand
CATAAACATTTACCGGCGGAACAATCACCCAGTCGGCTTTAGTAACCGTATTGTTCAATTTGAACACGCACAATTCACCTGTTTTCGCCGTAAGCGGTCCCGTGATAAATTCCGCCGTTGTAACTTCAGATGATTGAAGCAACGGTTGAGTATAATAGTCGGTAGCAATACGATAAAGTCCGATACCGCCCAATATTTGCGTGCTTCGCGTTTAAAAAATAAATGACCACATTCGACTGAATAGTTACTTTTAATTTATAACAAAATTATTATGTTGGTAAAATGTTACATGTAAAAAAAACGATTCGTTTTTGATCAAATATTTATTTTTCAATAACTTGGGGCAAATACGCTTCGGAACTTCGGCTTAGTAGCTATGTGGCGAAGCCCACTCCCATACCGTCTACGGTATGGTGGTTATACTTCAAAATTTCTGAAGCTGGACATGCAATCGCAACAACACGAAGACGCAACAACACGAAGAGATTGTTTGAGAGAGAAGCATACCGCCTATGCCGGTGTGGTGCAATCGGGATGCAGATACAACAATGCTGAACTCTCCATAGCTATTGAATTGTTTTGACTTTAGGCGTAGCTTAAAAAAACGCATGGTCCACTTGTTAAAAGTTTTTTTGGGGGGGACTTGTATTATTTCAGAATTTTTGCTACAATGCCCTGCGTTGTGCGTTGCTCTGGTCTCACACAACGCAGGTTGGCGGGAATTACCTGCCAGCTCCTCCCTATATTTCGGTCAACTCGACCCGTACAGAGATTATGAGGGCTTTGTTATGTCAACAAATAGCAACTATTCCAGTAGAGAGACTGGTGACCACAAATTAAAAGTTGGCTGGTTAGCGATGTTGTTTGTAGTTTTGATGCTGATTGCGGTTGGTTGTCTTATGTCTTTTCTGCGAGGAAAGGGTACTCATTTCTCTGGCGAAGTTCCGGCAAGGCTTGCGGTTCGTGGTGCAAAAATTCCATTTCAGATCAAATGTCGCAATAATCCGCTTCATCTTGAACCGATTTTGGGGCTTGAAAGTTGCGTAACTGACGAGCAAATTCTCCTATCTCTTAATGCTTCGCTTCCGCTTTGGCATCCGCCGAGTGTCCCGTCTTTAGTGCATGAATTGAAACTTTGGGGAAAAGATTGTATGTTCACCAAAGAACAGGTCGGCGGCGAAAGTCGCACTGGAAAAATGATGCTTGAGACTCTTTTGAATGATCAACTTTGTGCCGAGCGAACCGTGAAACTTGGCAATGGAAACGGCGGAACATATTTAATGGACTCTCCATTTGGGATTCATCCGATTCAATCCGGTTCTTATGACGCGATAGAATATCGGGGCGAACCGCATTATGGAAAACTGACAATGTTGATGGCTCTTTCCGATGTTCCGATTTTCACTCCGGTAACAACTTCTTCAGGGCGAGTCGGAACGTTAGCGGATATTCTGCAGGACACGATCATGAATTTCCATTGGGGGCAAGAACAAGAATTTATCGGATGTGCGTTAGCGTTTTGGTTACCGCCGGAAAAGTCTTGGACAAATCAATTCGGCGAGACGTTTACTTTTGATGACCTGATGGAACATTTATTGGAACAACCTTTGGGTAAAGGATGTTGTGGAGGTTGCCATGTTCCTTATACCGTTGTTACAATTTTGCGTATTGATAAAGAACATTCGACGATTCTTTCCGAAAAAATACGGAGGCGAGCCGAGCAATGGATCAAAAATGTTGCGAAAATTTTAGAAACAAATCAACTTCCCGATGGAACATGGGAACGCGACTGGGGAAAAACCGGTCAAAACGGATTTCTTTATGGAGACAAAACTCTCGACATAATCACTCTTCTCGGACATCATCTGGAGTGGATTGCTATTGCCAATGAAGAATGGCGACCGTCGAGGGATTGTGTGAAAAGGGCGGTGGTTGCCGTTTCGGAACAAATAGAGCAGTTACCGGAATTACAAATACCGTTCATTCAAAACGGTTTTGCCGTGTAGTCATGCGGCAAAAGCGATGTGCCTGATGCGGAACGTTAATCCGTATCGGTTTTGGTTAACCTCAAACGCTTCAAAAGAGGCAAAGGAGTAGGAAATGAAAAAATGTCTAACAGTGTTTTTTGGAAGTCTGACTTTAGGTTTTGGATTGCTCGCGTTGAGTAGCGGAACTGTGGGAAGTCTTGTTTCGAAAAATGAAACACGAGCCATTATTGGTGGAACGTGTTACAACACAACGTCTATAGTGAGAACGGTGTGTTCTAATGCGGACGATGGGTGTACCAGTAGCACTGTAAATGGTTACACAGCGGTTAACGATGGAGCAAATAAACTTATAGAAGTTTTGTGCGGAACATCACAAAAATGTAAATATAAAAATGTTGCTACGGGTTCGGGAGCAGGTTGTTCAGGAGGTTGACAGGATATAAGCTTCCTTTATGGTCGCTGATTGTTAACTAAAACGCAGTACTATGGATAATTCGTAACCGTTCACGGGTTACTCAAAAAATTGTATTTTATGTTTTTGTGAATTGTGTTTGTTGCCTATTTTGTTATGATTTTTCAGAAAAATACGAGAGACAATATTCTTGAGTTTACCGAGTTGCTATACGTAGTGGGTCAACTACCGGTAAGCACACTGTTTTTTAAAACCGTGAACGGTTACGATAATTCTAGGTATAAAATGATATTAATATCTATATCTAATTATTGTCCATAGTACTTATTCAATTTTTATTTTTAAAAATGGAGGTTATTTATGACAAAATTTTATTGCCTATTACTCTCTTTAGGAGCTGTTTGTAATTTTGCTATTGCAGCAGAAAAAAATACACCAACACTTGATGAAATTATTGCCGGAATTAAAAAATCGGAATCACTATTATTTGATTCGTCCAGTTTTAGTATTGTTTGTGAACGAGTACGCTGTGAAGATGTTACCCCAAGTCGTTATGGTGGAGGATATATTAATGTTGAATTTGCCCTGGCAAAAAAGAGTAACGAGTGGTATTCCAGTAAAAGATTTACCCAAATAGGTAAAACGGATGAGTTTGGACGTAATATTATTGTTGCTCAAGATGGTAGCGAAATTTGGTGTTCATTAAAACCGATAATAACAATGATTAAAAACAAAGCGTTATTAGAATGGGAAGTTGAAAATGAAACAATCTATGTTGACAAAATAAATACGGGTCGAAATGTACACCAAAACCTTGATTACTTTCACCATATAGGATGGAATGCTTCAAAATTTATTATGAAATCAAATGGAATTGAATTGAACCAAATAGAATCAGAAAAATACCTTGCTGATTTTTTGAATCATCCTTTTTTGCCGGATTATCTTGAAAAAAACAAAGACAAATATCGTGTTTTATCCAATCAAGAGAATATTGATGGTTTTCCATGTTGGGTCATTGAATATCCTGAAATGGATAAGTGTTGGATTGATATAAAACACGGCTTTGCGTTACGAAAAAGAATATACCACTATGATATAGGAAAACCTAGAAAGAGAGAGCTTAATAGTTTTGATTTTAGAGAAGTAAAGCCAGGGTTGTGGCTTCCATTTAAACAAACGGTTATGGGATATGCCAGTGTCTATGGAGAGGATGCATCAATTTGGAATAAAGTTGTCTCTAAGTCATATTATGAAACAAGAGAAATAGATTTTACCTCTAAAGATGATTTATTCGATCCTGTACCTCCGGTTGGGACAACTGTGAATGATATGATTCGCGAAACGCAATATCGAGTTTCTAATCCCAATTCTGATCCATTTGCTGGTCCGATAGCACAAGGCATAAAGGTCAATCGTTACGTTATGATTCGTGCAATTTTGATTATTGTGGGAAGTATCATGGTTTTCATTGCGGTATGGTTGAAATTGAGGAATAGGCAGGTATGAAATATTTATTTGTAACAGTTTTTTTGACTTCACTTTTTGTATCGGGAATGTTTTTTTTGTGACAGCAGAGGAGGACTTTCCTGTACCGAGTACCGCTGATGAGACTTGGAATTGGAAGCCTCTGTGGAGGGAATAAGCAGATTGTGGTCCGAATGCCCTTTACGTTTTGATGAAATTAGAAGGATACGATGTTACACTCGAACAGGTAAAGAAACTTATCTCTCTTGATCCGGTCAAAGGTTGTTCGATGGAGTCCTTGATTCACGCATCGGAAAAATTAGGTTTTTCGTTAGATGCAAGATTTGTCAAGCCGAGCGAACTTTCCAAAGTTCCGCGACCATTTATTTTGCATGGAATCACCAGTCAAGAGAAAAACTTGGGACATTTTATTGTTGTTGTAGATTTTTATAAAAAAAAGAAAAATTACGCATTGATTGATCCGATTAGGGAAACTTACGGCTGGAATCCAGAGACATCTGTTTTAAATGGTTACAGTGGTTATGTTCTTGTCCCGCGATATTCCAGTAATTGGAAATGGAATGTCATTTCTGGCATAGCATTGATACTTTGCGGGATTGGTATCTTCGTAATTATTTATCGAAAAAAGAAAAAATAACGCGATATTGTTTTTGCTTTCGGCTACTTGAACCACGTTGCTGTTCTGTTAAAGCAGTTTATTCACTATTTTATACCCCGGCTGCTTTAATTCATGGAGCTGAACACGCAGCGAAGCGGTTGCACAACGCTCTGCGTTGTGGATTTACCGCAGCTTCAGGAATTTCAAAACAGCTTGAGTATAGCAAAATACCAATCTACAGACTATCGTCTCCAGCCTATTGCCTAAGCTGTTATAACAATACGAAGTGTCATTTCGAAAGGCAAAAGAACGTCTGGGTTTAACGTTATCGTATTTACCGTAGTTGGAGACCAACTCATTG
>JAIRYX010000083.1 GCA_031267635.1 Planctomycetaceae bacterium | reverse complement strand
GCGATTTCACTCTTTTTTGCCCGTGTTATTGCGAGCATTTTTGCCCGATTTGGAAAACAATTGTCTGTTCGTCGAGCGTTTACGCTGGTCGAGCTTCTGGTGGTGATTGCGATCATCGGTATTTTGATCGCGTTACTTTTGCCAGCCGTTCAAGCGGCGCGCGAAGCGGCACGAAGGATGCAGTGTACGAACAATCTCAAACAACTCGGACTGGCAACGCACAATTATTTGGATGCGGCAAAGACGCTTCCGTATTATTGCAGTCCGGCGTCCTCGAGTAACAACCCTATTCACGCTCCGACCGCGACAAATCAAAATGATTTGTATGTTTGGAGCGGTCCCTCTTGGGTACCGCGTATTTGGCTCTACAGCGAGCAAAATGCGTTGGTCGAGCGAGCGATTTCAGAATCCGCAGGATTCTGGCAGAATAATTCGTGGAATTCTGGAGCCGCAGGATTGACTTACAGAACGGCAGAAGTCAATTTTCTGGTTTGTCCGACACATGGCGGATCAATGCTTGTTGCTTCAAATACAAATTACCGAAGATGGGCTGGCTGCTATGCCGCTAATTTGGGAGCAACCGATTACGACCAAAATGAAATGACAATTCCCGGTTCCAGTCCGGCACAGACGATTAAATGTACGGCTCCTTGGAAATGTCAGAAAGCAAGAAAATTCTCTTCTCTTGCCGACGGCACAAGTAATACATTGTTGTTTGCGGAAGTAACCCCTCCGCAAATGGAAGAATACGCCAACGATTGTACTGTCGGCGATATCCGCGGCGGTCACGGCGGCGGATTTACTGCGTGGCTTTCCCCCAACAGTAAAGGCGGCGATGTGATTTTTCAAGCAACAACCAGATATCCATCGGATCTTATCGGCGCACCGGGAAAACGGGGAAGCGCAACAGAAGGGAATCCGGTCAACCAAATCATTGCTGCTCGAAGTTATCATACCGGAGGAATTAACGCGGGACTTGCAGACGGTTCCGTTCAATTTGTTTCCGACACAATCAATATTGATCACTGGCGTGCAGCGGCAACGGCAGACGGCGGCGAGGCGGCAGGATTGTAAGCAGGGTTGTGTAAGAATAGCGCAAACGTAACGTGCTATTCAATGATCAATACTCTTCACACTTGAATATTTTGTTTTAAAAACAAGATTAAGAAACACGATTGACTCTTGTCTCTAATGTCTTTCTTAAAACGAACACCGAAATTTCAAGTGTGAATGAGTACAACAGATAAAAAAGGCGGCGTCTTGTTCTGAAATGCTGCCGTATCCTTTGGAGTAAGACAACTACGTTTTACTTTAACAAAACCGTTTGATAAACTTTATTTTTGAGGACTCTATGCGTATAAAAAATTTCATTGGCTTGATGTTGATATTATTTGCCGTTCTGCTGACGGGATGCGGGAAATCTGACGGACGTATTGCAATCCGAGGAAACATTACACTGGATAACATTCCGCTTGCAGATGGAACAATCACATTTTTCCCGACAGGCGGCGGAAGCGGCGTCTCTTCCGGCGGCTCCATTCAACAAGGATACTATACGTCTGACCTTATGCCGGGCAAGTATGTCGTTCAGATTACGGCAAACCGCAAAACGGGAAAAATGCTTCCCTCGTCTCCCGGCGATCCGCCGCTTGAGGAGTTTGAACAATATATTCCCACTAAGTATAATAAGAAATCGGAACTGACAATTGACGTGGAAAATAAAAGCAAACAAACGTTTGATTTCGCGTTGGAATCAAAATAAGACATTTTTAAAGAAGAAACAGTGATGAAACGAACTCAAAAAATTTTCTCATTACTCTTTGTATTTGGCGTATGCTATACGGTGTTCACCGCAGAGGCATGTAGTCAGAATTTGCCGCATTTCAAATATTGCGGCGTTGTTCTTCAAGCGAGTCAGTTGAAATATGCCCCGCATGACGACGTTATTTACCCCGCAGTGTTCACAACGGAGAAGCGGATTGAGAAACCGCTTGGCAAGTATTACATGTATTACGCTCCGCATGATGCACCGGGCGGAATTTGTCTTGCTTACGCCGATCAACCGGAAGGTACTTGGAAGGAATATGCCGAAAATCCAGTTATTTCCAAAACTTGGGAACCTCATTATCGAGTGTCGCATGTCTCCGGTCCCGATGTGATCTGGAATGATGAAGAGAAAAAATTGTTTCTCTACTTTCACGGCGAAAATAACGTTACACGTCTGGCAAGCAGCGAAGACGGCATTCATTTTCGTTATGAGTGTGAAGTCATCAACACAAAAATGTTTCCTTCTCTTTCGGAAGCGTCTTATGGTCGGGTTTTTAAATATGTTTTGCCCGGCAAAAATAATAAATATATTATGTTACTCATGGGCAATGATCGCGGAACTCGGCGGATTTATCTGGCGTGGTCTTTAGACGGAAGGGCATGGGAAACACGTCCCGGAGCCGTTATGGATCCGCCGCCGGGAACCGATCAAACCGCCGGCGCTGTGCTTTTTCTGTGGAACGGGAAAATTTATATTGTTGCTCACGCAAACAACAGCCGTGCGGCTTTTAATGAAGGATACGATCTTTATATCGGAGAAACGGATGTTTCACTGGAAAAAGTTCAACCGCTTGGGAAAATTTTTGAACGAACTGCTGTTTTTCCCGAAAATCCGGCGGTCATGTCGCCGACATTGATCGAATTAGAAGGACGTTTGCACATGTATTTTAACATCGGTTCGCGGCTCAAAAATAAAATTGCGATGGCTGTTGCGGAATAACGGCGATCTACTTCTCGCGTTTTGAATCTCTGTTTTCATTAAAAAAAGGGACGCTTGAAACCAGAGGAACTTTGCGGACAGATGAACGATGAACATTAATCGTAACTCTTCAATTGCCCTGTGCGGATTTATTGAGTTTGGGCGACTGAAGAGTTGCCCTTGATCTCTTTTTTTAGAGATTACCGCTCTATTTTACTGTTCCCATTTTCGCCGCGGTTGTTTCATTGGGATGTTTTGAGAGAATTGTTACGTTGCTAGAGCCGACGGAAACGCCGTTTTTGCCGGTACCGAAAATTCGCACGATATATTTACCTTCGATATTGTTCGGGATAGTCAATGAAATTTCAAACGTTCCATCTTTTTCATGTGTGCGTCCGACTGCGTATTGTAACGCACGGTTGTTTGCCGACAGGTATGTTTTCATAAATTCCTCGCGTGACGCGTTGGTCAGGTGAAACGGCGTGCGTTCTTTCGGAACAGTTATCGGCTGTTTGCGGGGAGTCGCTAATTCCGCGACAATCATTTCCGCGTTAGTTGCCGCGCCGCGAATCGTCAGCGTGTGTCCTGCGGTTACGCTTTCTGGAATTTCCGCCGTTATCGTATCCGGCAACGGAAGTCGCAGTAGCGGATCGCCGAACAATTGAAAGAGATGCACATGATCGACAAGTTGTTCTTGTAAGCGTCTTGAAACCGGATCGCTGAACCACGCCATCGTATCGATCATGCTGCGAATTGCTTGTTTTTTCGATGTACCGGAGGTTTTTTTTGCGTTGGAATTGCGTAAAAATTCCGTAGAAATTTTGTTCGCTCCAACTTTTTCGGCGACAAGATTGACCGGCGCGGAAAGAACGTTCAATGCCGAACTGTGCCATGCCGGAAGAATTCTTTTTTCATTTACCGACTGCGGTAACATGTTCCGCTTGGCGTTTAAAAAAATTGTTCCGATATTTTTAACGCCCTTATTTTGAGCGTTTTGCGACGTATTGCCGGAATGAATAGACAAATATTCTCCGTTCAACGCTTCGTCGATCAACTCCACGCCAAAAGACGCGAGACCATAAGGCATGGAAACCCGCGACGACGCAATCACCGCCGCCGGACCTTTCGGCTGACGCAGCATATCTTCCGCAATACAATCTTCAATCGCGTCGAACGCTCCGGTGTAACATGCGCAGAATACCGCTATCGGTAGTCCGTTCCGCGATTCGAGATATTGCGAATCACCGGACGCGAAAATCGGATAATCCATGTCGGGCGTGCGAAGATAATCTAACGACGTATGCAAACCGTGTCCCATATAAACCCAAAACAGACATCCTTCATTGATCCGCTCGACTGTAACGCTACGAAACATTTCCGGATCGGGGCAATACGCACTTTTCCAGTTGGCTTGCGTCAGCGAGAGATCGTAACCTTCGCCGATCATCTCCGATAAAATGTAACGCGCCGCCGATTCAACCTGCGCATCAATGATGGGGGAAAAGCCGCCGATACCCGCGATAAGATTGATACGCCGCCGCCAGAAACCGTGATCAATATTATTTTCATAGCGAAAAATTTTTGCAACGACCGTTGACAGTTCTTCCGGCGTATCGACCGTCAAACGTCCGACGGCAAGTTCCGGTAAATTATCGTCGTTGAGGTCGGCATAATAATTGTCGGTCGCGATTTCTTTTTCGCGTCCGAAAGAGGAAATGACCAACGCTTCAACATAATTGGTCGGAATCAAACGCGACGATGCGGACGCTTCCGATTTGACGTCCGGCGCAGCGTCGCCAACAAGGAGCAAATATTTCAACGACGGATCTTTGTGCGTCAGCGCGATAATCCGCGATTTCAAAAGTCCCGGCGTGGTGTACGGCATAAGGTGCGTCGCGTTGGCGGGAGTATTGGGAGAAAGATATTCCGGCGACGATTCCCGATGCAAGTTTTGCGGCAATTCGCGAATTTTGGGTTCTTCCAGAATATAAATTTTATATCCTTGATTCATCCGGTAATACACCCACGGTTCCAACGCTTTGCGGAACATCGGCGGACAAATCACCGCGACCGACTCGCCGTTCCATTCGACGCTTGACAAAGGAGGTTGCGAAACCGTTTCCGCCTCCGGCGTTTCAAGCGGCGTCTCTCCCGCTCCCCATGCCGAAATAAGTCCCAGCAGACAAGCGAAGGAAAATTGAACCGTCAAAAATATTTTCACGCGATACATTGTCAGGAAAGAAAAGGAAAATAGGCGTTTTGAAAAAGAGAAAACATCAAGAAAGGAATTGTAACGGTTTGGAGCGTTGCGGTGCAATGGGAAAAAATAAAAATTTCCTCACGATTCACAAGGTGATGTGTTAAGATAGACAATCTTTTAAACACAACGAGCGTTAAGGCAAAAGAGATCCTTGGAAAAGTAACTCCTGAAATCAAAAGAGCCATTCCCTGTTTCCAATCTCCCGGAATTCATTAGAGTCTCTTGAGTCACTCGTGTCCCTTATCCCCCAAAACCTCTCCCTTATCTCCCAAAACCTCCGGCGTAGTCGGCGAAACTTCCCGTCAAACCGGCGGAACATTCAGCGAAATCAACAAATTTCCTAGCGTAACCGACGAAACTTTCAGCGAAATCAACAAAACCTCTAGCGAAACCGGCGGGACTTTGCGCAAGGTTGCGGAGAGTTCGCGCAAGGTTGCGGAGGGTTCGCGCAAGGTTGCGGAGGATTTGCGCAAGGTTGCGGAGAGTTTGCGCAAGGTTGCGGAGAGTTTGCGCAAGGTTGCGCAGAGTTTGCGCAAGGTTGCGGAGAGTTCGCGCAAGGTTGCGGAGGATTTGCGCAAGGTTGCGGAGAGTTCGCGCAAGGTTGCGGAGAGTTCGCGCAAGGTTGCGGAGAGTTTGCGCAAGGTTGCGCAGAGTTCGCGCAAGGTTGCGGAGAGTTTGCGCAACATTGCAAAATGTCTGCGCAACATTGCAAAATGCTTGCGCAAGGTTGCAAAATCTTTGCGCAACATTGCAAAATGCTTGCGCAACATTGCAAAATGTCTGCGCAACATTGCAAAACGTTTGCGCAAGGCGGAAATGAGCTTTGTCGATTTTGCCGGATATTTTGCCGTTTTCGCCAAAAATGCTGCCGGTTGTGCTGAAAACTCCGTCGGTTTCGCTGGAAGTTGCGCCTATTTCGCCGAAAGTCCCGTCGGTTACGCTAGAGGTTTTGTTGATTTTGCCGGAAATTCCGAGAGTAAGGGACACGAGGGGCTTGAGGGACTCAAGGGACTTGGATTACTTCTCAAGAAGTTTGGATTGCTTCTCAAGGGACTTGGATTACTCCTCAAGAGATTTGGGAAACTCGCTGTTTGAATTTTTGAGCAAACTCTTTAACTAGTCAATAGAATGTAAGTCATTGGGAATCATTTCGAGATGGGGAATGCGTATTTCTTATTTTTTAACCTCATTTGCACCTCATTTTCCTAACAAAACAACCTCAGTAGCCCAATGAATCCGCCAAAAAACCAACCTCATTACCTCATTCAAACAGAAACAATGAGGTAATGAGGT
>JAIRYX010000425.1 GCA_031267635.1 Planctomycetaceae bacterium | reverse complement strand
TGAATTAAAGTCAGCGACAAAGAATTAGCTCACGTGAAAATCAAAAAACATGATTTTCATGGAGAGTGGAACTATACGATTAAGAATGGTATTTGATAGGTTATTTGCGCGCAGTTTCTTAGCAGCCAACAATTGCGCCAATATGCGCCCTTATTCCCTTATCTTCCGTCCAAATTTTTTTGGATAACAATCCAGTAAAAAATAAGGGCATAAGGGCGCGTTTGGGAACTTTGTTGGCTACTAAGGGAAACCTGATAAATAAGGGCGGCAATAGTAAAGCCGTTCGGGAAATTCTACAGTCGCCCAGTGCGGATTCATGGGGTTGAGTGACTGAATAGTTACGAAGAATAAAATTTCCGGAATTTTATTTTCTTCCACAAGTCATTGGTTCCCAATGCTTTGGAGCGAGTTTCGTGGAAATTCACCATTCTGAAAATTATTAAAACCCTAAAAACCGCTTCTTCCAACGCGAGTTCCGGGGAACTCCCCGCATTTTCTCCGCTCTTTACATTTCTCCCCTTCTGCTTTACAATAAAAATGTCTATCATCGCTTCCTGAAAACACAGTAAAGAAACTCAAAAATGAATGAACGACGCGAAGAGTGCGGAATCGCCGCAGTTTATCATCTGCCATTAAGTTTATGCGGTAAAATTTCGCCGTTGACGCCGAACAACGACGCAAACATGGCGTCGCATTTGATTCCGCGCATGTTGCTTGATTTGCAAAACCGCGGACAGTCGGCGGCGGGGATGACTACGTTTTCACCGGAACGTGAACAATTTTTGATGACGCATAAAGACTTGGGACTCGTCGCCGAAGTTTTTTTTTCCAACCGGATGACCGAATACAACCGGTTGATGCAGCTTATGGAAGGTTCTGCCGCAATCGGTCATGTCCGTTATGTCACGCAAGGAGAAAACCGCGTGTGCGACGCTCAACCGCAAGAACGCTATCATTTTCGGCGTTCCAAATGGTTCAGTTTCGCGTTCAACGGCAATATCGCCAATTATAAAACGTTGCGCAAACGTTTGCTTGAAGACGACGAAATTTGCATCACCGGCAACACCGACACCGAACTCATCGTCTATGAAATCAGCCGCCTCATCGCCAAACAAGCAAGCGGACAGGAAAGACTGTTTACCAAAATTGATCATACGGCAATTTGTCGCGGACTGGCGAATCGTTTGGACGGAGCGTATTGTTTGACTTACCTGACCGCTCAGGGAGAATTGATTATTGCCCGCGACCCAAACGGACTCAAGCCGCTTTGTTATGCGTTTGACGGTTCGCTGTTTGCGGCGGCAAGCGAAAGCGTCGCGCTATTCAATATCGGTTTTATGCAAAATCAGATTAAGCCGGTTCCGCCCGGCTCAATTTTGACCGTTTCCGAAAACGGAGTCGAATTGCGCGACGGCGGAGAACCGCATCTTTTCGTCAAAAAAGCAAGCCGCAAACATTGCTTTTTCGAGTGGGTTTATTTTGCGAATGTTGCCAGCAAAATTGATTCACGAAGCGTTTACCTTGCTCGGAAACATCTTGGCGAGGAGCTGGCGAAACGTGAAAATATTGAGATTGATCGCGACACGATTGTCGTGCCTGTTCCCGATACAAGTAAAGCGGCAGCCGACGGTATGGCGTATGCGCTCGGGATTCCGTGTCTCGAAGGATTGATCCGCAACCGGTACAGCGGACGGACATTTATTGAAGGAAGCGAATACCGCCAGCGAAAAGCGGAATCGAAATACACGCCGCTCCGCGAGGTGCTTAAAGGAAAACGTGTCTTTCTTGTGGAAGATTCGATAGTTCGTTCCACAACGATGCGCGTGTTGCTCAAGCGATTGCGGACAGTCGGACTTGCGAAAGAAATACATGTTCGCGTTGCGTGTCCGCCGATTATCGCACCGTGTTTCTATGGAATTGATATGCCGACGTTTCGAGAATTGTTCGCAGCAAATTATTATTTTACACCGTATTTTAGCGGAAAAAATATGGATTTCGCTAGCGAGATTCCACCGTGCGATTTGTCGTTATCGTTTCTCGAGCAAATGGAACCGCAAATGGCGGAGACGCTCGGCGCGGACTCGCTACATTATTTGCCAATGGGCGCAGTGGCAAGCGCGATTGGATTCGACACCGACAATTTCTGTATTGGCTGCGTTTCAGGAAAATACCCAACCGCCGCCGGAAACGACCGCGCTGTCGAAGCGTTTACGCTTTGCCAAAGACAATGTCAGGATTGCTTGTGTTATACCCCTTATACTTAAAATATTCGTTTTTTAAGACAGTGTTCTTTGTTCATCTGTCTCCACACCGTCTTGTTCCTAATGTCTCTTTTTGAATGAAAAACGAATTTTAAAGTGCGAAAAGTCTATTTCGCCCCAGAATTAACGAAAAACTTGGTTGGGAATTTTTTGGCGAAAAATGGCGTTTTACCTTGTATCTTTTTCAGCACATTAGCCCGTAAGGAATGAAAAAAATAATGTTGCTTTACATCAACACACGGTAAAAATCACAACACATCAATAGTTTGTTTCTATTTACGAAAATCAACATAAATTGATGAAAATCGCATAAAAGGCGTAAAATAGTGAGTTTTTTTGCAAAAAAATGAAAAAAACAAGAAATAATTACTATTTCTTGACGCTTTTCTCTTCCCCTTATTGTATATCTTTTTCAACACTTTGTTTTTTCATGGACTCAAAGCCGCCTCTTTCTCTTTTTCAACAAGAACGATTAAAACTTACAGGGAATGATAATTATGGTAAAAAATACGGTCAAGGGAACTCTTCTTCTGGTCGATGATGATCGTTTTGTTCTCAATTCTATGGCAGATTGGTTGCGGAGTTGTCAATACGAAGTGGACACGGCAGTATCAATTTCTGAAGCTAGAATCCTTTTAAAAGCCAAGCAATACGACATCGCTATCGTTGATATTCAACTTGGCGACGACGGCGACGGCGTCTTACTGTTGCGGGAAATCAGCCATTCTGATAAAGAAAACATGCCTTTGGTGATACTCGTAACCGGTTACGGAACAGTAGAATCAGCTATTTCAGCCATTCGGGCAGGAGCATTTGACTTTTTAACCAAACCGCTTATTGACGCGGAACTTGAAATGGCAATTGAACGCGCTCTTCACCAACGAGATACGGTTTCCGAAAATAAACATTTAAAGCGTCAGCTTGAACGGCGGTACGGACTGGAAAATATTGTCGGCAATGATCATCGAATGCAAAGAATCTATGACGTCATTGAAAGCGTCGCCGCAACTCGCGCAACGATTCTTATTACCGGCGAAAGCGGGACAGGCAAGTCGGTGATTGCACGCGCGATTCACCAAAAAAGCGACCGGCGTAACAAACCGTTTATCGAAGTGGCAAGCGGTGCATTACCAGAAAATTTATTGGAAAGCGAACTTTTCGGGCATATTGTCGGTTCATTTACCGGAGCGGTTGGAAACAAAGTCGGAAAATTCAAAGCGGCGGACGGCGGCACGATTTTTCTCGACGAAATCGGAACTGCCAGTCAGGGCTTACAAGTCAAATTGCTTCGTGTATTGCAAGAACTGGCATTTGAAATGGTCGGCAGCTCGGAAACGATTCATGTGGATACGCGAGTGATTCTTGCGACAAATGAAAATCTCGAAAAAGCGGTGGCGGAAGGACGTTTTCGACAAGATTTGTATTATCGGATTAACGTCATCAATATTGAAATTCCGCCGCTTCGTGAACGGATTGCCGATATTCCTTTGCTGACACAACATTTTTTTGAAAATATTTGCCGCGAGGCGCATAAAAATATGATCGGTATTGACCCGCAAGTGATACTGGCATTGCAAAATTATTCGTGGCCCGGAAATGTTCGTCAGTTACAAAACGTGATTGAACGTGCGGTCTTACTTGGCAAACACGACATGATTGTACTGGACGATCTCTCCGCCGACATTACAGGAAGTCTTTCCGGCGGTTTGCCGCCGATTGGTCTCACCGAAATGGCAAATAAAAGTCTCAAAGAAACGCTCACCAACCCTGAACGACAGATTATTCTTGAAGTATTGGAAATGCACCATTGGAATCGAAATGCCACCGCCGAAGCACTCGGAATCAATCGAACAACATTGTATAAAAAAATGAAAAAACTGGGATTGGATGAACAAAAAGCACTTCACTAATTTCTACTTATTTCACATTTGGTGAAGGGATTGATTTATAAAATACTGGTAACTCTTCAGTCGCCCAAATCAAATAAATCCACACTGGCAATTGGGTAACTACTACAAAGTCACGCAATTTCACTTGGCATTATGCCCTTGTGTTTTAGATCATGGATTGTTACCAAAAAAACTTTAACGTAAAATAAGGGCGCATATCGGGAGCTTTGTTGGCTACTAAGGGAAACGAGCGGCAGTGGTAAAACCGTTCGGATAATGACGCAGTTACCCAATCGCGGATTTATTGACTTTGAGCGACTGAACAGTTAACACGATTATTTGATTAAATTTGCAGTTATTAGAGATACTCTTTAGAATCTGCGATAAATTTTTATTTTCCACAAACTATTTTTATGTATTTGTGGAAAATAAAAATATTAGTTTACGGTTTGAATCAACGACTCTTAACCGCACAACTAGAGCTTACTATTTCATGCGCGTTAGTGTTTCACGCTTGACAACAAAAATCAGCTGGTATATCACACTGCCATATTTCTGATAATTATTTTGAATTGAAGGCGCCTTTTTTTGGTGTTGCGTCGAATTTCACTTGCCATTAACAGCTTCATGTACATTTTTTGCCCCCGTTTCAAAAGGTTTTGGTAGGATTTTTGGCGGATTTCAGAAAAAACTCTCGGTATCTTCTGATTTGTGCCAAACAACAATATCCCTTTTTACCAGAGGTTTTAAAAGTGCCAAGAGGTCTGGAAGAACAATTCACTCATTTTTTACAAATTATTGCATCTACACAATATTTTTTTTGAACCACAGTTAAAATTACCCGCGCGGGTGAAATTTTTCATGAATTTTTTTCAGTCGCGACATATCAACATGTGTGTAAATTTGTGTCGTGGCAATACTCGAATGACCAAGCATCTCCTGAACCTGCCGTAGATCCGCCCCCGCCGCGAGAAGATGCGTCGCAAAACTGTGCCGCAAGGAGTGAGGACTAATATTTGCCGGTGCACCAACACGAGCTGCGTATTTTTTCAGCAGTTCCCAAATGCGTTCCCGCCGAAATTGTTTTCCGCGATAGGAAACAAATGCGTAATCGGTTTCACCATAATGGTTTACAACAACATTTCGCTCAATATCCCGCCATGCCTGAAATGCCTCAATCGCCTTGTTACCCAAATGCACCATTCTTTGTTTATTTCCCTTTCCTGTGCAAAGGCAATATTTTTCCTCAAGGTGCATGTCGTGAAGTGTCAAATTTGCCAATTCGGACGCACGGCAACCGGTCGCATAAAGCATTTCAAGCAACGCACGGTCGCGTCGCCAGAACGGATCGGTAGGAACAGGCGCGGCCAATAATCGGTCTACTTGTTTCGGTGAAAGGACTTGCGGTACGCGATCCCATAATTTTGCCGAACCGAGAAGTTCAGCAGGATTCGACTGCATAATCCCTTCGACCTGTAGATATCGATAAACTAGGCGAAGTGTAACAATATGACGAGCTAACGATGCGGGAGAAAGGCATCTCTGATACAGCCAAGCAGCATAATCGGAAAGGTCTCTGACCGTGAGATGCGAAACGATTCGGTTGCCGCGCCATTCCCAAAAATGTTTCATATCACAATGATACGCCTCAACCGTGTTTTCCGCCAAATGACATTCACCGGCAAGATACTCTATAAACGCCTCCAGCCACGCTTGCTCGGTCGTCTTGACGAGTATCGGCTTGAGCGTCAGTTTTCGGCGTTTGGATTGATAGAGCATATATGGCAATTTTTCAAATTTCCGTGTCGATAGAAAAATTTCTTCAACAGAATTGACACGATTAAACCGGAAAGGAGGTTCTAAACATTCATTTTGAGCACACGAATGAAAATCTGAAACTGTAAACGATTGTCATCAAAAGTCCCGCATTGTAGAGATTTTGGTAACAAATTCGTGCATTTGCGGCAAGGAAAACCATGTCGATCTGTAAACCCTGTTCGGGTATGTTGGGGAAACAATGCTTTAGCTATCGACAGCCGGAAAGTATATCCGATTTGCCAAAAAGAAAATAGTTCAATTTTTTTGATTTTTTTAAGTTTGCCGTTTCCGGTAATGCTTGTCCAGTTTGTTCGATTGTTATAAAATACATACTAGATATTTTCTCTAACCTATTCGAGACAAGGTTCTTTATAGTATGTATAGTATTAGTTTTGTGATTGTCTAAATTGTGTATGTTTTCGTAATATCAAGCTGGTGGTAAACCCCACTAATACTATTGAGCACTCAAAGCGTGAAATTACGGTGTTTTCCACGTTAGAAAACCAACATCAATTGAAGGGCTTACCACTGAAGAAAAGGTCTAATGTAATGACAATCCTGTCCGACCTAATTTATTCAGTTTAACTTTCTACAAAAAGAAAATATTTTTTTTGAAAATTTATTTTTTATAAAAATTTTTACATATTGACGTAAATACATTATATTACTAGCGTTATAAAAATTCTATTCAATAGTTTAATCTTTTGCTCGCTTTTGTTCTCACGAGACAACGGGGAAATTTTGTGATAACATGCAATTAACAATGTAAAGTGTTCGTTGCTTGTGTGAAAATTTTCCTGTCTTTTCCTAAACTTTGGTTTTTTGAAAGCAATGACTTGCGACATAAAGGTTTTTGTTATGTGGATAATGAAGAACAAAATAACGTTGATTTTCTTACTGATTTTGGTGATTCCGATGGTTTTTGTAATATTATCGCGAGTGAATCGCCATGCAGAAATTGGTAAGGAATTTATCGGCGTCGGCGGTAAAAAGACAATTTTGCTTGAACCGGACAAATGGACGGAAAAAGAGTTTCCGCTTTTGCCGTATATCCAACCGATAAACATGCAGGAGAAATTGAAAAACGGAGAATGGATGGTCGTGCTTTATCATTATGATTGTCCTGAATGTAAAGAGGTGATTGATGAACTGATTGAAAAGAAAACGGAAAATTTGTTTTTGATGGAAGTGCCGCCGTATGGAGAAAGTGTATTTCTTGAAAATATAAATTGTGCAAGATTAAATGAAAGCGAAAGTAAAGAGTGGTTTGTTACAACACCGGTGATTTTAACCATAAAAAATCATGTTGTTGTGCAGGTTATCATGCCGAAAGGTAATAACAAATGAGCGAACAGATTTTCGAAAAGCCGTATGTGCAGAAAAAACGTTTGGGACAGTTGTTTCGTTTTATTTTCAGACCGTTGCTTATTGCGATTGTTGTTCTGGTCATTGGTGGTATAGGATGTTATTATGTTTACGGAAGTTTATCTGCCGGTTGGGCAAGATTGAATGGTTACATTTTATATGTTGAGAATGATACGCTGGATTTTGGAACCATTTCCGCTGATCAAACGAGAACCGGCGTTTTCCGGTTACGGAATTTGAGTCAACAGCCCGTTATCATTCTTGGCGCAGAGGCGGATTGCAGTTGCGTTCAAAGCGCTGACCTTCCTTTGACCGTTTCACCGGGAACTGTCATTGATTTTCCCGTAACGTTTTACAGTAGTCAAAAAGATGAAGGTAGTCTGGTGCGTCGCCAGTTGTTACTTAATCTTAATGTCGATCAACCAATAACGATGCTGGTTGTTCGTGCAAAAGTCGTTTCCAATTAATGTTTTAAAACTTTTTAACCGTTTCATCAAAATTGAAAGGATGAATATCATGTTAAAGAAAATTTTTGCTGATTGTTTGTGTGGAGTTGGAATCTTATTGATTTTGGGAGGATCATCTCTAGCTCTAGGCCAATTTGGTAATTTTTGTTGTAGTTATAATGCTTCCACATGTACTGCGGTACAAAATTCTCTATCAGGTAAGTGCGATGCAGCAACTGATTGTAGTAATTGGCTATTGACATGCAGTTGTCAAAATTCACCGCGTTTACAAAATCCTGAACTTTTTAATTGTAAATGCATGCACTAATCCATTAGTTTTTTATAGAATGATGGAAATGTCCATTTTCTTGAGTGGATAAATGGACTTTTCACGCAAAATTTTAAATGATAAGAAAGTGTGTGTTTCCAAATTTGAAAGAAAGTATTTATTAAATACTCAAACTGTAAATAAAACAAAATGGTAGAATTTTAAGTTGTTATTTACAAACAAGTTACATTAATTTTAAATAGAGAAAATTTTTGCGTTTTGGGAATACTCAAAATTGGGTAAACACACCCTAAAATCCCTCAAGCACCCCGAGTATTGGGTTAAAACACACTATTTTTGATTTTTTTGCATTTTTCA
Organism: Planctomycetaceae bacterium; assembly: GCA_031267635.1. GTDB lineage: Bacteria > Planctomycetota > Planctomycetia > Pirellulales > Thermoguttaceae > WRMR01. The sequence continues at coordinate 1,771 of JAIRYX010000425.1, read as the reverse complement.
TTTACAGTTTGAGTAAATACTTAATAATTAGTATGATTTAAGTTTCATTCAAAATAACTAACATTCGATTACAAAACAAATTATTAGTGAGATTTATAATGAAATACGGTTTAGTATCGCTTCTTTTTTTTGTACACTGCTCATTGTCTTTTGCACAACAAACTGTCATAAATATTGATTTTACTGATAGCATGTTTTCTAAATTAAGTCAGGAAGAAAAGGATATTTTAAATGAATATGCGAAGATATATCCGAAAATTAAATATTTTTATGAAAATGCTAGGTTTAACACCAAAGTAAAGATTTACAGTTTTAGTGATAAAGACAACATTCCATTACCTCAAGGTTCTTTGCCATCTCTAAAACGAGAAGAAGATATTGAAGTTCGATACAATCAATTGCATGCGGACAAAAAATTTATAAGAGTAGATAAATTGATTTCTTTTATTGACTCCGATAATAAAGACGTCCAAGACAAAAATAAAGAACGTTATATTTCCAAGTATATTATGGTGTTTACGCCCACTGTTAATATAGAATTAGAAAAAAAGAACAAAAAAAATCCTTATTATTCAATCGTTACAAGAAGGAAGACCAACAATGGGGCAATACTAATACCTATGGCTATTATGCTATTTGATACAGCCCCTTTTGCCGAAACTGGGACTACGCTTGAAAGAATGTTTTTTAGAAAACCGCCTTTTCTTCACAATAAAGATAAATATGTGATTGATTACGTCAAACCATTTGCTGACAATGGCGAACAGTGTATCGAAATAAAATCAAGTATAATGGGCACAGATAATTTTTGGATATTTAAGTTATCAAAAGATCATTTTTGGAGCGTAAAAGAAATATATGAACATACAGAGAATGCTTGGCATAAAAGCCATTGTGTTTATGATGGCTTTCATGAAAAAATACCTTTGTTAAAATTTTATCAAATTGATTACGGTCGTTACGATTTGGATGTTGAAAAAACAGAACAATTAACCAGTCAAGTTCAATATGAAGTCACACAAATCATTCCCGGCGCTGTCGATTTATCGGAATTTGACGTCGCGCAGTTTTTGCCGCCGGAAACTAGAATCGGAGAAGTTACGACAACGCAATTTTCTTGGTTTCGGATTATTTGTATTTTGTTGGGGATTCTGCTCTTCATTGTGGGCGGATGGTTGAAAATGAGAAAAGTCTGACAAAATTTTATTTACGAACAGCTAAGTCTCGCCAACGGGCGGGATTTAGTGACTAACAATAACTTGCAAAAAGGAAACTTTTATGCTGAAAAAGATTGAAAACTTTGTTTCACTTGGCGGTCGTTACGCGGTTGCCTCGGTCGTTTATTTGGGATTGATTCTTTTCCTGCTGGGAACAATGCCCAAAATTGATTTTGTACAAGCAGATGAGGAAAGCGGTTGCACGCATACCGTTATGGTTGAAGGCGTGCCTACAGAGTTTGAAGGTTGTGAGGAGGGTTACATCTGTTGCGGCGGGTCTTGCATTGATGAATCCACCTGTTCCTGTTGTGATGATTCGCCATCATGCGGCGAGCCGACGAACTGAAAATTTTTTCTCTAACAAAAGCCATACAAATCTATTTTTATTTGTATGGCTTTTATCAATGATGAAAGATTGAAAAATGAAAATTCAGGTTGTACAAAATTTATTTCGAATTATCTTCGTTATTTTTCTTTTTTTATTCCTCTGGATATGTTACTATCATTTATTCGGCAAAGGGATATTACGTCCTGTGCTCGCATGTTCCGAACAA
>JAIRYX010000376.1 GCA_031267635.1 Planctomycetaceae bacterium | reverse complement strand
AACCTCCCCGGAAAATGATACAGTTGCCGTGCGGATTTGTTTGGGTTGGGCAATTGAATAGTTACAAGTATTGTATAAACCAATCTCTCTCCAAAATGTGAAATAAGCAGCGAAATGTTTTTTCGAGCTTTTATGGATTTCCTGCCCAAAGTCCATGAAGATTACAATATGCACGGACGGTATATTGTTCACCTTTCGTATAAAATTCAGCTTTTGGTTCATTTCCAGGTTTAAGGGTTGCTCGTTTGAGTTGATCGCCTTCGAGCACTTCAATCCAACCGATAAAATGTTCAGGTATCATCGGATGAGCAACGCTTCCAACTTGCACAATCAGTTTGTTTTTATCAACGGTTACCACCGGAATATGCTTTTCTTTTGCTGCATCAGTGGTATTTTCCTTTTGCAAAACCATTGGTTCGCCACAACAAACTAATTTTCCTCCGCCATCTGCGAGTAATTCAATCACATTTCCGCAATGCTTACAAATATAAACTTCCGACATAATTTATCTCCTTTCAACGATTTTAAAACAATAAATCTCTCAAAATATCTATTTCACCATAGCTCGCATCATAAAAACTGGAGTTCAAAAAATCGTCAAACGGTATAATTTACAAACTATTATTCCTAGTAATTTTTGATCGCTTATTGAAATAATAAAGGTTGTGAATTTCTATCTTTTTATATTTTTTGAGTTTATCAGCGACTTTGTGGTTAAATTGATATTTCAAGAGATATTCTAAAACTAAAATAATGGGGCGTCCTGGTTGGGGATTCGCTTTGCGTCTCCGGTTAATAATACTTTGTTACTTTTTTTGGGTGAAAATCTTTTGGATTCCCGGAAGCTACTGTGTAGTGCATTACTTGACTAAATGAACGGTACTAAATCAATCAACCGCCATGTTTGGATTAGTAGGAGTAATACAGTAGCTGCAATATGCCATTATCTTTGTAATATAAATCGCTCTTTTCCGCTTCTTAAGACACAGAAAAAGAAGATTATACAAAGATATTTTTTCCAATCGGTAATAACAAAATCAAAACGATTACTTCTTTTACCTCATTATAGACACTTGAGAAACAAAATCAACAGGAAAAAATAAAAAAGCGGATTGATATTGACTCATGTCGGAATATTTCGTAAAAAATGAGCGGTAAAACAACAATGTACTAAAAATATTTCCATAAATGCATATAATATTTTTCAAGTATTCAGTTGCCCAAGCCAAATATACTAAAACTACTTTCAATTTATGTTTTCTCACAAAGGCACGGAGGCACAAAGAATTTATTTTTTAGAATCTCTCGGTGTTCTTGGTGTCTTTGTGAGAAACAAATTTTAAAATGTGACGAGTCTAAATCCGCATAGGGCAACTGTAGAGTTACCCGAACGGCTTTACTATTGCAATTATCTGAAAGACTCTACCATTACAGCTCTTATTTATCAAGTTTCCATTAGTAGCCCACAAAGTCCTGCAACGCGCCCTTATGTTCTTATTTTTTAGATCATGGATTTTTATCAAAAAAAATTAAACAAAGAATAAGGGCGCATATTGGTGCAATTCGGGACTAATAAGGAAATTTTATAAATAAGAGCGGCAATAATAATATTTTCCGGTAGAATTGACGGTAACTATTCAGTTGCCCTGTATGGACTATTGGGTTTGATCGACTGAATAGTTACAAATAAGACAAAGAATCTCAAAAATTGCTTCTACTCCTCACACTTGAAATTTCGACTTTTCAGACAGTGTTGATCGCTCATCGTTGATCGTTCATCACGTCCCACTCTTGTTTGATGAAAGCCGAATTTTAAAGTGTGAGGAGTGTACAGTGAAATCATTTCACTCTTCGATAATCGGACGAAAGCCGACGTTGTGAATTTTTTGATACGATTCATACGGAACGCGCACAGCGGAGCCGATAACTTTGGGACGGTCGGCGTGCGAACCGCCGCGAACGGCTTTTTTCTTCGTTAAATCGCCGTCGTTGCGTCCGTCGTTTTCGTTGTAAGGATACGGTTCATAATTGCTTCGCGTCCATTCCCAAACGTTGCCGATCACGTCGTAAAGTCCCCACGCATTCGGTTCGTATTGTTTCACATAGTCAACCGTAAACCATTTGTCCGTAAATCGGTCATCGCGCAACGGAAATAAATAATCAACCGGAAAATAACGCCGGTGTTTGATCAACGAACTCCCGCCTTGCGCCATAAAATTCGCCGGTCGCATTCGGTCAACTCCGTCCCATTCATTGCCCTCATGCATTTGAAACGTTTTCCGTAACCCCGCATCCGCAAGATTGGCACTGTACGAAAAATCCGCAAAACGATGTCCAAAATAAAACGCTTGATCCGTTCCCGCACGCGCCGCCCATTCCCATTGCGCTTCCGTCGGCAACGTAACTTTTTTACCGGTTTTTTCAGATAACCACTCACAAAATTTCATCGCCTCCTGCCAACTCACCCGCGCAACCGGTTGATCGGGATGATTCGCAATATAACCCGGTGAAATATGGTCAAAACCATGTTCGCCCTCATAACCCGTATCATGTTCAGGATCAAATAACGTATATTGCCCGTTGGTAATTTCGGTCTCGCAAATCCAAAACGGCTTTTCAATTTTCACACCTGCACGCGGTCTTTCGTCGCTAAATCCGTCAACAGAACCCATTACCAATTCACCGGCGGGAATACGCTTGAAACGTATGAATTTTTGCGGGTACTGCCTTGTTCCTTTAAGGACAAATAAATATTCCGGTTGAAACTCTACCGACAACATTGTCTCATTTGTAACCGTGATAGTTGCAGGTTTTCCTTTTGAGCTGATCAACGAAATCGGTTCGCCGTTCTCGTCTAAAGCCTGATATTTGACCGCCGCTTCATCTTGCCGTCTTTTTGCTTCGGTATATTTGAACGGAAAATTTTGGGCTTTAACGTTATCGCCGACCACTTTGGGCAACGGTCCTATTGATTTCCGAAACGCCCATGTCCCGTCGTCGTTGTGTTTCAGTAATTCCTTGATTTTTTGCGGCGGAACAACTTCGGGCGGCGCAAATTTTTTAGTTAATTGTTTTTTTGTTTGAACTGAATTACGAAACTCATCTTCGGGGTTATCGTCGATTCCCGCGTATAATTTTTGCAACTCTAACCGTCGCGTTTCGTTTTTCGCCGAATTCCAACTGCCGCGATATGGCGCGTTCAAATCAATCCACGTATAAAATCGTTCCCACGCCTCGCGGTCAAGTTGAACGCCGTAATGCCCGCGCCGTAAACGTTGGATGAACTCGCTTGTACTCGCGTGAAAATCCATCGGCTTTTTTGTCGCAATATCATTTTCCGTTCCCGGTCGGCGGACGAAAGGATGCAGCGATTGATAAGATTGATCTTTTTGCCAATCGCCCGCACCGTTTGGAATGAAGGACAAAATCCCCGTTTCTTTTTTATTCGTATCGTTATGACAGCCGACGCAATATTGATCCAACACCGGTTGGACTTCCGTTTGATACGCGAAAGGTCGCGGTTTGCCGAACCAATCCGTAATATCTTGCGGCGGTTTTCGGGAGGCGATGGTATTTTTGGCTGGGGTAACTTCGTTTGTTTTTTCATGACAACCAACACACGAAACGTTTTCGCCCGGCATTGCGATTGTCCAACTTTGCATCATTTGAATTGCCGCGCCGTCTTCGTCAAGAACTTGCATGGAAATCGGCGTGTTGGCGGGAACTTTGAAACAGACCGAACCGTCCTCCTCAATCGGAACCGTACCAATAATCCGCTTAATATCGTAACCTGAAAACTCGCCGATAGCCGTGTAATTACCCGTTCCCCAATACGCGAAATGATACGAAAATATCCGCAACGCCTTCGCCTTCCCGCGCGGGATTCCGGGCAACCCGCGTCCGTGATAAATATCCGTAATAAACATTGTTCCTTCTTTCGCGTCCGGCGCGGTCAAGTCGGGACGAACCGGCGGACGTATTCGTGAAGTCAAAGGAACCGGTTCAAACAATCCCGCGTCCGGTAAATCGTAAAGTTTGACCATGTTGTCGAATTTATCGACAAGCCAAAGTCCCCATGTTCCTTTGTGATCAAGCCACATACTTGTCAGGAAGTATTTTTCGTTGAGCGGGAACGGAAACGCAAACGTGTATTTGCAATCGCCGCCTTGATTGTCGTAAACGTTGCCGATCACGTCGCGTCCCCAACCGGGAATTTCCTGAACGCAGCCGGTAACTTCTTTTGGATAAACTCGCGGATAAATATCGCTATGCGTTCCGGGTTTACCCCATTCCTTCGTTTTCGGGTCGTAACGAAAAGGGTAATGCGTTCCGAGATTCGGGTCAACCAACATGAGCCGTCCCGCTTCCGGCAACGAATGATGTCCGCTCACAACTCCAAGCACCATGCTCGGATGCGTCAACACCGGACGCGCATGTTTGTAAGCGGTTGGAAAAAACGCGCCGCTTCCCCAAAGAGCTTTTTGTTGACGACCGTCCGGCGACATGGTGAAGAGCATTCGGTCAAAATAATGCGGCGTTTCCGTATATTGCCAACGCAAATACATCACGCGACCATCGTTCAATAATCGCGGATGCCAACCGCTGTCTTGTTCAAACGTCAATTGCCGCACGTTATTTTTATTCGTATCAACACGGTAGAGCGACGCGACTTTTGCCGAACCCGCAACACATGGCACGCCTTGCAATCCGGCAGTGGAGAAACTCAAAATCACGCCGTCTTCGGCAAGATAACAAGGATCGAACCATTGAATATCTGTTTGGTCATTGGGCGTTAATTCGCGTAACCCATTTCCGTCGAGACCAACCTCAAACACCGCCCAATTCCCTTTATCGTTGACGGAAGCGAACAAAAATTTCTGTGCGTCGAAGTGTAAATCAAGATCGCGCATGATGGAGTTGTTCGGATGTTTGTAAACCGGCGTAAGTTTTGGGTCGCCGTGAAGGTTACTTAAAATCATGATTTCGTTATCCCAATCTTTGCGCGGAATCGTGTCTTCCGTGTAAGCATTGAGAGCGGTGAAGCCGACGCTGTTTTTCTGCGGCTTGCGTCTGACACAAAGAATCTTGTCAAAATCCAGAATCGGATTCGCCAACGCCGCTTCGCGAATCAAGGCGTCGAGAGCCGTTTGATTTTTCGGATCAATTTTTTCGAGCCGTTGTAAAAATTCCGCACCGCGCGGATATTTTTCGCCGTAAGTTTCCGTCAAATCATTGATCAAACGTTTCGCCGATTCCGGCGTATTGATCGGCACAACGCCGTTGTCATAAGCCGACAGCATATTTGCCGAACAAAACGTGAACAAAATCAAAACAAACAAATGACGCATCATTATTCCTCCATCTTTTAGAGTTTACTCTGTTTTAAAAGAAATGATTATACTTTGTGTCGCCATAAATTGGATCGCTTTCAAGTTTACCAGAAAGATTTTACCATTGCAAACTTTTTATTTGTACTCTTCACTCTGTTAAATTCGGTTTTCGTTATAAAAAGGGACATGAGGGACAATTGGGACTCAAGAGACTGCTAGGACAGAAGTTGTTTTGGATTTCAGAGATTGCTCTTTTGATTTTAGGAGTTGCTTTCTCAAGTAGCTCTCCTGTTCCAAACATCTCTCGTGTCCCTTTTGTCCCTCATGCTCAATATTACGGAAAATCAATCTTCATATTCAAATCTTTTTTGGTAACTTGAACTTGAATTCCTGTTTGCGGCGTACTGTATTTTGCGATAAGGTCTTTATATTCTTTCGGGACAGGTTCTGTTCCTTGCAGTCCCCATAGCACATAAACTTTCGACGCTCCGGTTCTTACGCCGTCAAATTGCGGCGTATGCAACATTTGAAACGATCCGTCGTCTCTTTTGAGGTATCCTTTACTTTCAGGACTGCCGTCTTCCGGTTGAAAAACAATAATAAAGTTTTTCGGAAGCGTTTTTCCTTGCCATGACGCCGTTCCTTCCACCGGAACAATCGGATACGGTTGTTTGGGCCCGCAACCCGACACAACAAAAGTCAGCGAAAGCAAACAGAGAAAAAGTGTTTTTTTGAGTTTCATCATTTTTATGGTTTTTAAAATAAGATTAAAAATTTCCCTATTATAAAGCAGTCTTTTTTACAAAATGACCACTTTATAACAGGATACAATGTCAATTGATAGACTCCTTACACTTGTAATTCCGACTTTTCAGACAATGTTGATCGCTCATCGTTCATCACGTCCCCAAAATCCCTTTTGTTCCTCATGTCCCTTCAGGAAGGAAAACCGATTTTTAAAGTGTGAAGAGTATAAAAAGTTTAAGCTACCGCTCGTTTCCTAGCGGCAACTCGCCAAAATGCTTCATGTTTTTACTAATTCGCTTCTGCTGTTTGGTTTCCGCCTCCAAATTCCGATGTTGTATTGACTCCAACTGTCGTTCCGGCTTGATTCCGAGTGAACGTCGCTTTCCACACATCGGTATTAATTGTATCGGAAATAAAAATAACCGCACCGTCGCCCATGCCGCCGTTGACTCCGCCTGTATGATAACTTCGCGCAATACGACCGGGATAAGTATAACCCAATTCGTTGGGACGCATATTCATATTTCCTTCCTGACTTCGGGCGCACATCACAAATCCTTGTCCGGCGTGATGAACAAAAAGGAAAGGATTCGTGTTGAAGTGATTCGGATAATTCACATTGGACGCCGCTTTGGAAGGAGTCACGCAGGACGATTCTAAACTAATAAAAGTATGAGAAAGTCCGTCGGTAACGTCGGCAAATGTTACTCCGCTGTTTTGCGAGAAAGCCGCCATCGTGTTACATCGGCTCACTGTTGAATGCAATGTCCGTTCCGCTTGGTCGATGGAAGGAACGGCATAATCTTTGTTGCTGAACGGTTGTTTTTCACTCGCTTTGGGAGAAGACGGGCAACGTAAAAACGCGGGACATTTGTCCGCAACCGCCTGATTTCCCGTGTCGCCGGCGGCGTCAACTCCGCCTTCGGAATTATACGGGTTATATTTAAACCCGACGGCGTAAGCGTACGCTCTTTTGGTGAAATCAAATTGGCTGTAAATCGCTTGCTGTTCGCAATACGGCAAGAGAAACAGAGGCCATCCCCACATTCCGTCCGGAGACGGACTCCCCGCGCCGGTGATATTGTTCGCTTCGGCAACGTTCATCCATCCGTGATACATACACCCCGGCGGAAGTGATTGGAGCGTGTCACTGTAATTGTGCATCGCCAACCCGATTTGCTTGATGCTGTTCGAACACTGCATTCGCCTTGCGGCTTCACGCGCTGCCTGCACCGCAGGAAGTAGAAGCGCGATCAAAATGCCAATGATCGCAATCACCACCAGAAGTTCGACAAGCGTAAAGCCGCCAAAATGGACAATACACCGGGCAATGAGGGCAAAAATCGAATCGTTTTCGCCATTTGTTATGTCGTTGCAGTTTATATATCCATCCCCCCCCCCCCGCACGGGCTGTTCTGATTCTGCGAAATGCCCATTTCTGGGCAGGAAAATAAATCAGTTGTCGTTAAAACACGGTTTGTCATACGCTTTAATCTCCCATAATTTGAGAATTGTTTGAAATTTGAAGACAAAAATCACTATGGTTTTGTCAATCAATAAATTGTTAACTGTTACTTTACTATTTTAAACGGAGTTTTCTCGATTGTCAACAAGAATCTTTAAAATGCTCGAATATTTTCCTAGAATTTGTGTAACTATACTCCTCACCCTTTAAAATTCGGCTTTCATTAAAAAAGGGACATCAGGTACAAAAGGGACTTTGGGGACATGCTGAACATTTGTGTTTTGGCGGAATAATTGATGCAGCGAATACGTTCAATTTGATTCTATTTTAAAACCTCCAATTCGTCGTCAAACTGAGATTACCGCCGTTGCGTTGTCCGGTGTAACCTTGTACGGCAAAATTGACGGAGAGACAATCGAAGGGCGAATAAATAACGCCAAGTTCGCCGATTCCTGTGCCGCCGCGAAGTTGCGGGGCGCCTACGTTCATACCGCTTACCGTAGATCGCACGCTTCCGTCTAGCTCGTATTCATAAGCCAAACCTGCATACGTGCTCCAAATTTGGTCGGGATAATCATACGACAATCGGCTACCGACACGAAGACGATTGGAATCCGTTCCGCGAAATTGGAATGGGAGGTCGTCGGCGTAAAGCGTGTGACGGTTCATTCGCGTCCAAAGATATTTTGCGGACAAGTCAAGGTGCGTCAAATTGTTGTCCCAATGTAACAAGCGTCCGAATCCCGCGTGAGAGCTGAAATACGCGACTTTCGTATCGCATGTCAGCGGCTGCGGATCATCGGAAAATTTCATCCAAAAGTTTGTTTGAACCGAACCCACATGAACCGATCCTTCCATATAATAACCTTCATTGCCGCGAATCCGCGTGAACATTCCGCCACCAAGATAGTGCGTATTGCCCGAATTATGAATCGCATTGTCGGCAAAACTATTGAATGTTGAATAATCGCCGAGACCGTATTCCACGAATCCGCCGAGTAAAACGGGTTGCATTGCCCAACAAAATTGCCGACTCAAGCCCGCCATAACATGGAAGCCGTCCACATCTGCGGACGAACCGGTTTCAACGCGATCTGTTGCGCCGCGAAAATACGCAAACGGACGCCAACCGTAATTCCTGCTTTGCAAACCAAAACGTTCCGCCGCGCTGATACCATAATCGATTAGTAAATCGCTATTTTGATTCAAAAAGACTAATGTTGCCGCGAACGGTTCAGCGACCGCTTTCCCTTGCGGACGAACTTCAATATGATTCAACAGCGCGTCGATGCTTTTATCCTCTTGTGTCAAAAGAAACGAATAACGAAGGAAACGGCTTTCCGCGCTGACAACTTCGTCGGCGTTCTTAATCGTTCCCAACAACGAATTTTCCGACAGAAGAAGATGAAACCGCTCATAGAGTTGAAGCCGCGGCAATCCGCTCGCGGCGAGAGTGACTTGAGCAAGCGATTCCGTTGAATCCGCAAGCGCCGCCGTATCGGTAACATATAAAAGCGCATCGCCGTTTCGAATGTGTTGAGGAATTTGAAAATTGTAAAACTCAAAATTTTGCACGCTCTTCACGGCGATTCCTGTCGCCATTGACGGTTGAACATTCAACGTGTTGCCGGTAAACGCGTCGCTGCCGATTCCCAGATTCTCGATATAGCCGCCGAATAATTTCATCGTTTCAATGTTCGGATTTCCGGCAATCGTTACCGTGTTATAAGTTGCTTGGTCGTTCGCGCCGGTTGTATTTGCAGCACCGAACACATATCCGCCGTAAATAGAACCATTTTCAATTGTTGCCGAGTCGCGGATTTCTACAAGATTATTTTGAGCGTTAAAATAAGCGTTATATCCGCCGTAAACACTGCCGACAATTTCAGCGGCGCCGCCAATGCTGACGATGTTATTATTGGCTGTTGAGATTTCACTTGCACTAAATAACGTCTTCGCCGAACCGACGCTTCCGCCATAAATGTATCCATGAATACGGATTCCATCTCCATTGATTATTACGATATTCTTATCGGCGGATGTATTGTAACTCATTGAAGACGCCGATTCATTACTATAAGCTCTTCCGCCGTAAATATCAACGCCTGTACCAAATTTTGCGTTATTAAGAATCGTTACCCGATTACCGTCGGCTTTTCCTTCGTTCATTAAAAAACCGCCATGAGTATCCGTGTTGATTTCTGCATTATCTTTAATCAACACGGCATTATTTTCAACGTAACCATACAAATTCCATCCGCCAGCCAATGATTTAGCGACTATATTTTTACTATCAACACCAACAACAGCATTTCCGCCGACTGTGATTGTGTTTTTATTCACTTTTCCTTGATAATCATCCTTCACAGAATTATCAATGTTATTTATTTGACCGCCGAAAATCGCATTGACTTGAGTATTTCCTTCAACGATCACATGATTGTCATAGACGCTATCGTTTTTATTGAAAGAATTATAAATCTGACCGCCATAAACAGCAGAATCACCTATTTGTATAGTAAAATCATAAGCTGTTTGTATTCCAACTGTTCCGTTATGAATAATGACTTTATTCCCATATATTTCATTTGTATCTGTACTTCCCCATAAACTTCCGCCGTAAACTTCTTTCAATGTTCCGCCGAAAATCTCTACTGTATTGTATCGAGATATACTCCCGATTGCATCGCCTCCAGAAATATAGTAAGGAATAATAACGTTATCGTAAATAAGAACATTATTCCATTCGACACACCCTATTGAAGTTTCATTAAGCATTCCGCCGAATACGCAAAACGGATCGGTGTCGCTTCCATCGCTTACCTTTACAATCACCGTATTTCGTGATTGAGCGGCGGAACTTGCGGTATCGCTTTCATTGTACAAAACTTGTTTTACTTTTGAATTTGCTGTATCAAAAGAATAATCATATTTTTTCAGTAATTCTGCGCGAGTGTCCAGTGAAGTGTCATAAATAATAGTTCCTTCCGCAAACGCAAGAGGATGAGAAGTCAAATAAAAAACAAGAAACAAAATAAGTCCCAGTTTTTTTTGCATGATAAGTGAAAATCCTTAATTGAATACGTTGCCTGACCTATGTTTCGATGAAAATTGCAATTTCTTGACAAGATTGACCGGATAAAATAAGAGCGATTGATAAGAGTCTTTTCAATCTTGTGAATCGTGTCAAAAATTTTGATTGTCGAAAAGGTTACGTTGTGAACAAGAACCTTTTCGGCAGAGAAAACAATATAATGATGATTTATTTGTGGGTTGTAACGGATTATGTAACATTTTCTCGGCGGCTGAAAATTCTTGCATCACGAATTTTCTCGTTTTTGCACGCATCAGGAAATAATTTCCGATTGCGTTACAACTGCCAGCCGTTTTGCTCTTCTTGCTATTAAATAGGGACAAAACGCTATAAGAACTCTTTGCATTTCTGCAAATTTGATGATAATCAGATGAACATTTTCGAGAGTTCTTTCCGATGCAGAAAAACGTCTTTTTGCGTCATTCCAAGCGAATTACTTAACCCCAACGAGGTGACAAATGAAAAACAGCATTATCAAAACACTTTTTGATAAGCTTTATGAGAAAAAAAAATCTCATGCCGATTACAAAAAAACACGGCGTTTATCAATGGAATCATTGGAAGATCGCACGTTACTTTCCGTAACGCCTGCCGATCTTCAAGCGATACGCGCGGCGTATCCTGATTTACACTTTTCGGACAGTATCAATGTTATTGAGGTTACTGCCGACCAGTTGACAGATAGTTCGACAGACGCATTCAATCTACGAAAAGCCCTTCTCGCGGCAGAGGGAACTTCTCAAAGCGATTTAATTGTCGTCCGCACGACAGATACGGCAAATACAATTCAAATCAACCAGAGTGACATTATTATCAATACCGGTTTCAACGAAAGTGGAGATGTTACGATTGTTTCACTGGGCAGCCAGCCATTGACGATTGACGCAAACGGAAAATCACGGGCGTTCCAAGTGAGTACGCGAGTCAACGTTACTTTTGCCGGTTTGGTTATTACTGGAGGAAAATCCGACGCATACGGCGGTGGTATTGCCGCAGTGCGTCATCGAGGAAATTTCAATCTCATCAACTGTCAGATTGTCGGAAATCACTCCGGCGGCGCGGGTGGCGGAATTTGTTATGTCGATGGCGACGGTCAATTGAATCTCATCAATAGTACAATTTCCGATAATAACTCCGGCGATTATGGCGGCGGGGTTTATATGAGCGGTTATATGATTGGATTGAATCTTGTCAATAGCCAAATTACCGATAACAACGCAAATAACGTCGGCGGCGGAATTTATTCTATCGGCGGTCTTATGCCGATTTCAATTACGAATAGTTTGATCGCGGGAAACACGGCAAGCGAAGGCGGCGGAATTTATTACGACTTCAATCCCAGTTTCAGTATTACTCAAACAACGATTGCAGGAAATACGGCAAAGACCGGATTCGGCGGCGGAATTTTTATTGGAAATTCCGGTTCTAGTGCAGTATTAAATTTAAATAACACAATTATCGCCGAAAACATTGCCGTTTCTAACGTTGATATTTCTTCCAATTCGTCTGTTACGATTAACGGCACTAACAATTTGATCGGAGTTCAGGGTACTTCAGACCCAATTGAGGTGAAATTTGTCGATTCGGCAAATGGAGATTATCATCTTAATAACGGTTCGCCTGCTATTAACGCGGGAAAAAATGATTCTGCCGCTTCCATTTCCAAAGATATTGAAGGAAAAGACAGAACGATCGGGAGATATGTGGATATTGGCGCGTATGAATTTTTGGAAAAGCCCGCTACCGAAGTAACGACGACTCTTGATATTATCGACGCAAGCGACGGACTGTATTCGCTCCGCGAAGCTATTCAATATGCAACGGAAGAGAATAACGTCGTTACGTTTCATGCATCCTTGAACGGCAAAACGATCTTACTGAACAATCAAACCGATGATTATTATCAATTTTACGGCGAACTGGCGATTGATAAAAATGTTGTTATCGACGGCGCAGACAAAAATATAACAATTAACGCGGATAAAAAATCCCGCGTGTTTTATGTCGCCGAAGACGCAGACGTCGTGTTGAAAAATTTGAAACTGACCGGCGGACAAACCACCGATTCCGGCGGCGCCATTCTGAACGAAGGAACATTAACGGTTATCAACCATCTCATTTTTGAAAACGCGGCTTCTTCCGGCGGCGGTATCGCCAATGTCGGAACGCTGGCGGTAACAAACTGCACGATTGTGGATAACACCGCGACAAACGGCGGCGGAATTTTCAACGCAGCCGGAACGTCAACAATCAATAACTCCATCATTGCCGAAAATTTCGTGTCGGATATTGACAAAGCGATTGTATCCATCGTGCAAGGACACAATAATATTTCATCGTTTGATGTTGACGATTGGCTTGCTGACGGCAACGACAATTATCTTTATGATTCGGAAAAACCGTTGTTTGCGGAGGAAAGTTATGAAATTGCCGTTGCGTCGCTTGCGATTGATCGCGGCGGCGACACGCTTGCTTTTGATGAAAAAGGCAAATTGATCGGCTTTGATATTACCGGAACAACCTCACGGCGGCGAGGAAACGGCGTGGATATCGGCGCGTATGAAAGCTCCTATTATTTGCCGCTTGCGCCGATTATTGACATAACGAATCAAACAGACACAGCCGTTTCGCTGGCGTGGAACGAGCAAGACGCGGAATGGGATGAATCAAATAAAGTTTGGTACAATATCGCTTACATAAAAAAAGGCGAAACGGAATGGACTTATTACCAATATTATAATGGAACGGACGATGCTACCAAATATAAAGATACATCGGTTAAGGTGGAAGGTCTTTATCCGGCGTCGGCTTACACGTTTCGCGTTGAGGCGGAAAACGTACACGGAATGAGAGCGTCCGAAACGGAAGAAAACGCAGTTATTACCAAGCCGACCGCAAACGTCAATTTTGACGTGGAAGCGTTGACTTCAAGCAGGGCGGATTTAATATGGAAAGCGCAAGGCGAAGAATTAACGTATGAAATTTACTACGTCAAATCTTCCGAAAACAATCCGCTCGACGGCAAAGAAAATGACCAAGATATTTGGACGAAATACACGCCTAATCCAAATGTTGAAGATACGTCATTCACTGTGAATGGTTTGGAATCGTCCACGTATTACGATTTCAAGTTGGTCGTCATGAACATAAGCGGCTCGGCGGAAGCGTTTATTTATGAAGCGTTGACGTTACCGATTGCGCCGACAAATCTGGAATATCAAGACGTCACCCAAACGACAATCACGCTGAAATGGGACGATCAAACCGGCGAAGATTTTTATTACCTTGTTGAATATCGGACAAACGGCGGCGAGTGGAAACCGATTGATGACCATGACGACGATGTGAGCAGAATCGGCAACAACACGTCTTATGTGATTAGCGGACTTGTTCCTTCCGCCGAATACGATTTTCGTGTGATTGCGGAAAACGAGAGCGGTTCGGCAATATCGAATGAAATTACCGTAACAACGAAACCCGCCGCGCCCTCGTATTTTCAAGTAGAAAATCGCACGACCGACAGCGTGTCGTTGAGTTGGCTCGAACAGAAAAACTTGATCGGCTATGCGATTTCTTACAAGAAAAGTACAAGCGGTGATGATTCGTGGTCGGAAGAAATGGCGTTAGATTCCGACGCAATAACGGCGGAAGTGAACGGTTTGGAATCGTCTGTACAATATGATTTCCGCTTAACTGCAATTAATAAAAGCGGTAACGCAATCGCAACTGTGACCGCGTGGAGCTATCCCGCAATTCCAACCGGCTTAACGGTTACAGGCACAACTTATCAAAGCGTGTCGATTGCGTGGGACGCGAATCCGAATGTGTCATCTTACGACGTCTATTACACGGCGGATGAAGATTATTTGTCGGAAAACGCGACGTGGAGTTATGCCGCAGCAACATCCGATGCATTGCTAGATGTTTCGGGGCTGGACACATCGACAACGTATTATTTTCGTCTTGTTGCTTATAATGCAAACGACGACGCTTCCGTTCCGGCTTATGTTACCGCAACAACGAACGTTGCACTACCGACTGTGCCGTTACTTGAAATCGACGCGGTCACGTATCAATCGGTCGCGATTGTTTGGGCGGGGCAAGAAAATCTCGACAGATACGAATTGGAATATAAAACATCCGATTCCAATTGGAACGACGCCATTGTTGTCACGCTTGATGCGAACGCGGAATCGTACACGGTCAATGATTTGACCGCTTCGACTGAATATCAATTCCGTTTGACTGCAACGAATGAGAGCGGCGAGACGGTTTCGCAAATTGTTACCGCAACAACGAATATTGCACTACCGACCTCGCCGTTACTTGAAATTGACGCGGTCACGTATCAATCGGTCGCGCTTGTTTGGGCGGGTCAAGAAAATCTCGACAAATACGAATTGGAATATAAAACATCCGATTCTAATTGGAACGACGCCATTTCTGTCACGCTTGATGCAAATGCGGAATCGTACACGGTCATTGATTTGACCGCTTCGACTGAATATCAATTCCGTTTGACTGCAACGAATGAGAGCGGCGAGGTGACTTCGCAAGTTGTTACCGCAACAACGAATATTGCGCTACCGACCGCGCCGTTACTTGAAATCGCCGTGGTCACGTATCAATCGGTCGC